>JABSRK010000033.1 GCA_013213915.1 Planctomycetota bacterium | reverse complement strand
GGGGCGCGCGACCACCTCCCTCTCGAGACGATGGACGAGGGGCGTTCCTGCGGCCTCGTTGCCGTGAATGGTCGCGATGATCATGCAGACGTCCGGCCCCCGACCCAGGACGACACAGGGGATCTCCCGACCCTCGACGCTGGTACCCGCAACGAACGCCGTTCGTTCGACCTCGGGCACGGTGCCCGCCGCCTCGTGGGGAGGCGGCGCCACAGCACACCCCGCCAGGATCACCGCGCACGACACGAAGATCACACCTCCGCCGCGCTCCCCGTGGTTTCCCCACATGATGGCGCGTAGCCTACCCCCCCATGCCGCGCGTCGCATCGACCCTCTCCCACCACCTCGCGCTCGCGGTAACGCAGGTTTGCTTCGGTCTCTTCCCGCTCATAGGGAAGATCGCGTTCGACGGCGGCTTCACGCCGGGGGCCATCGCCATCTGGCGTATCGTCTCGGGCGCGGTCGTCCTCGGGATTATCGCGAGCATGCTGCACCGCAAGCGCGCCATCCCGAAGCGTCGCTCCCTGGTGCGCATACAGATCGCCTCCCTGCTCGGCATCGCCATCAACCAGTTCTGCTTTCTCGAAGGCCTGAAACGCGCGCCGATCGCCAACGCCGGCCTGATGATCGGGCTCATCCCGGCGCTGACCTACGCCGTCGCCCTGATCGCGCGCCAGGAGCGACTGCAGAAGGCGCGCGTGCTCGGCATCGTCATCGGGCTCGCCGCCATCGCCCAGCTCCTCGCCCAGGAGGGCAGCGCCCATCTGCTCGGCGACCTCCTGCTGCTCTCGAACATGCTCGCGTACTCGGTGTACCTCGTCGTGTCGCGTCCGCTCGCTACCGAGTACCCCGCCATCACAACCACCGCGTGGATGTTCCTCTTCTCCACGTGGACGCTGCCGCTCCTCGCGTGGAACGCAGACGTCGCGCCAGCGGAAGCGACCGCAGCCGCGTGGTGGGCGCTCGGGTTCGTGATCGTGTTCCCCACGTCACTCGGATATCTGCTGAACCTGTACGCCATGACGCGCCTGACGGCGTCGACAGCGGCGGCCTACACGTTCTCCCAGCCCGCCCTGGTGATCTTGACGGGCGTCCTGTGGGGCGACCCGATCACGCCGGCCAACAGCATGGCGGCCATCGGCGTGTTCGTCGCCATGTGGCTGATCCTCCGCCGGGGGGCTACTCCCGCTTTTCCTGGCACGGCAGACACGTCGGCGCCTCCGGCAGAGCCTTCAGGCGAGCGAACGGGATCGGACGTTCGCACGTAATACACAGTCCGTAGCTGCCGTCGTCGAAGGCCTCCAGCGCTTCCTCGACAAGCCCGCGGCGGCGCTGATGAGCAGCGCGGTTCGCCATGGCCATCTCCCGCTGCTGCATGGCGTCCATGCGAGAGAGACGCCCGATGGGCTGTTCCAGTTCGATGGGTCTCGCCACGTCCTCGGAGATGTCGAGCAGCTCGTCGAGCTCCTGCAGCAAAACCGCAAGATCGTCGCGCAACTCGGACGCCTGCTCCGGAGTCAGCCCGTTCATGCCGGGTAGGATACTCCCTCCATGCGCAGCCTCCTCGTCATCGCCATTATCACCGTCGCCCTGCCCGCACAGCAGCAATACAAGAAGACCCACAGGGACGCGCTGCGCCAGGTGATCAACGGAAATCCGGAAAAGGCCGTCGTTGCGATGCTGGAACGCATCGCAACGAAACCAGGTGATCCGGAAGACTGGTTCTTGCTCGCCATCGCCCAGTGCAAGCTCAGTCAGACCGATGACGCCGAGCGCGCTGCGTCCCGCGCCCTCAAGCTCGGCATGCCGGAGGCTCGTATCTCGCTCGCGCTACACGACTGGCTGCGACCCATCCGGTCCCGTTTCCCGAAACTCACGAATCATGTGCGCACGGCGATGGGACCGATGGTCGGCGCCGTCGGGCCAAATGACGCGCGAGTGTGGATCCGCACCACCGATCGGGCCAACGTAGCCCTGGTCATGGACGACAAGGTCGTGGCGAGGGGGAAGACGACCCCCGAATCCGACTTCACGGCCGTTGTGCACGTGACAGGGCTCGAGCCCGACACACACTACAGCGCGCGCATGAGCATCACGAGCGATGCGCCCGAACCGTCGCCGCCGGCAACCATCGCATTCCGCACCGCACCGCCCACCGGAAGCACCCGCGCGTTCACCCTCGCGTTCGGCGGCGGCGCGGGATTCACGCCGCACTTCGAGCACATGTGGGAGAGCGTCGGATCGACCCGCCCCGACCTGCTCCTGCTCATGGGCGACAACGTCTACATCGATCACCCCAAGCACCCCGATGTGCAGCGGTTCTGCTACCACCGACGCCAGGCGAGCGCTCCTTATCGACGGCTCCTCAGTCACGTCCCGACGTTCTCCATCTGGGACGACCATGACTTCGGCACCAATGACTGCCAGGGCGGACCCGACGTGGACAAGCCGGCGTGGAAGCGGCCGGTCTGGAACGTGTTCAAGCAGAACTGGGCGAACCCTGGCTACGGCGGCGGTGAGGACCGGCCCGGGTGCTGGTACCGGTTCTCCTGGGGAGCGGTCGACTTCTTCATGCTCGATGGACGCACCTACCGCACCAAGCCCCGCAAAGACGGCACCGGGACGATGCTGGGGCCGCATCAGAAAGCGTGGCTGAAGAAGGAAGTCATGGCGTCGAAGGCCGCCTTCAAGGTCCTGTGCTCGCCGGTCCCGTGGGCCGCGGGGACAAAGGGCGGCAGCAAGGACACGTGGGACGGCTACCCCCTGGAGCGGTCCGAGCTCTACGGGTTCCTCGCTGACAAGGGCATCAGCGGCGTCGTCCAGATCTCGGCCGACCGCCACCGTTCGGACGCGTGGCTGAACACCCGCGAGAAGGGCTACCCGATCTACGAGTTCAACTCGTCCCGGCTGACCAACATCCACACCCACCCGACCATGAAGAAGGCGCTGTTCTCGTACAACAAGACGCCGTCCTTCGGCCTCGTCCGGTTCGAACCTGGCGGCAACAATCCCCGCGTCATCTACGAGATCGTCACCATCGACCGCGAGCGTGTGTACCGCCTCGAGGTGCCGATCGCCAAGCTCCGCAATTGACCGCGACGGGGTGGATCAGCGGTCCCAGTGACGGTGGCCGCGGGGCCGTTTCTCGAGTCCCCTGACGCTTCGGTCGCGCCACCGGTATCATCGGCTCCCCCATGTCATCCGAGCATCCCGTCCTATTCTGCCTCTCCGGCACCCTCAAGGGTGCGACGGTGACGCCCAGGGACAACCCGATCGTGATCGGGTCGGCGACTGATTGCTCGGTGCGGTTCCCGCCCTCGTCACAGCGGCCGGTCCTGGAGCGCCACGCCGAGATCGAGGTCCGTGACGGCCAGTGGATCCTCCGCAGCCTCACGGACGAGCCGGTCATTCTCAACGAGCGGCCCGTTCAGGAAGCGGAGCTCCAGCAGAACGACCTGGTGCGGCTGGGCGAGAACGGGCCCGTGCTCCGTTTCCGCATCTCGCGATCACGGCGGCCGACAAAGACATTCCAGCAAGTGGTCGCGGATGCGACGAGCTACGCATCCGAGAACAGCCAGCGCGGCACCCGCGCCGCGCGCATGACCTCCTTCGCGCGCCAGCTGGTCAAGGACGCGGTCGCCAACGGCACCCGTCGTCTTCGGGTCGCGCTCGTGATCATGGGCGTCGCCGTCATCGCGCTCGCCGTTGTGCTCGTCAGTTTGGTCATGGAGTCGCAGGACACAAAAAGGGAATTCGAGAATCGCGCTGACCGCACGGCGAAGGCGAACAAGCGCCTGCTCGCGTTGCTGGAAGAGGGGCGCGCCGAGCACGCTGGCCTCGAGAAACGGCTCGACGAGGAGATTCGCAGGCAACTCAAGGGGCTCGTGGAGAAGGACCTCGAGAACGATCGCGTCCTGAAGGACCTGGCGACCCGTGCCGACCGTATGTCCGAACGCATGACGGCCGCGGAGGACCTGGCCGGGATCGCCAAGCGCATCCACAAGGACTTCCACGCCGGCGTGTGCTTCATCTATATCGGTGTCGCTTTCTACAGTGAGGATAAGAAGGAGTTCGTCCGCTATGTCCTCGATCCGGCGACCGGCGAGCCCGATCGAACCGCGCTGGACCCGTTCCAGTTCGGCGGCAACGGCCCCAAGAGGATGGAGTGGGTGTCGGGTTCTGGCTTCGTCGTGGACAAGAAGGGTCACGTCGTCTCGAACCGCCACGTGATCGATCCGTGGTACGAGGACGACAGGTTCGGCGAACCGTTCCTGGGAGGCGGGATGCGCGCGGTTCGCGAGGTGTTCATCGCCTGCTTCCCCGGGCGCGAGGAGCCCATTTCGCTCATCCGGGTCGGTGCGCACGCCAGCGGGGATATCGCCGTCGCCAAGCTCGAGAAGATGGACGAGGCCATCCCGGTCCTCCCCCTCGCCGAGCCGCAGGCGTCCATCGCCGCCGGCACGGACGTTTATCTTCTGGGGTATCCCGAAGGGCTGCGCGGCATCATCCACAAGTTGCCCAGCGACAAGGCCAAGGCCGTGTTCAATCGGTCGAAAGACGGCCGCGCGGATCTGGTGACCAACCTGGCGAAGATGAAGGGGATCGATCCTGTCTTTACCATGGGGGGACTCTCGAACATCGGCGACGCCCACCTGGTCTACGACGCGGTCACCTACAGCGGCGGCAGCGGCGGCCCGCTCTTCAACGACAGCGGCGTGGTCATCGGGGTGAACACGGCCATCAGCCGCAATTTCACAGGTGCCAACTACGGCACGCGCATCCGATTCGTCCACGAGCTCCTGAAATCCGGTGACCTCGACGAAGAGGTGGTCGCGTTGCCCGAACTCTCCAAGAGCGACCTCCCTGCCGCCAAGAAGTAGGCGCATCGACTCGACCGATGTTAAGCGGGACCCGCCGCGCCATCACTTGGTTGCGTTCGTTACCGGGATCCTATGGGGGTGATCACGGTGAACCGTCGTGCAGCGGCCAGCAGCACGACGACCGCCAGCACATCGACGATCGCTGCCTGCTGGAACGCCGTGGCGATCCCGTGCTCCTCACGGATCGCGCCGCCGACGGCGACGCCGATGGCCATGCCGATCGCGAACGACATGAACTGGAGGGTCTGCCCCGTCGTTCGCACCTCGTCGTCCACCAGGCGGGCGACCAGATGCATCGCCGCCGTGTACCAGAGGGCGAAGGTGAACGCGTGGGTCGGCTGCAGCATGGCGAACCCGGACACTGAGGAGATGTGGGGCGTGATCCACCATCTGCCTGCGGTCGCGAGCAGGGCGACAGATGCCAGGGTGAGCGCGCTCCAGCGCGCGAGGAGCCGCGGCGCGACCCAGAACACCAGGGACTCGAAAGCAATCCCGACGAGCAGGATGCCGGAGACACCGAGGGGCGACACCCCGAGATCCTCGAATGTCCGTGCGGAGAAGTACTCGTAATTGCTGAACGCTAACCCGTGAAGCAAGGACGCGAGCAGCAGCGCGACGAAGGGAACCGATCGGAATGCCGCCCCCAGGTCGAATCGAGGGCTCTCGCGACGCGCCGGTGACTGGGTATCCGCGAGTCGCCAGGTGATGACGTGAAACACGATCAGCCATCCGGCCATGGACCACGGGATGATGGCCATCGCTGTCGGGTCGAACTCGCGGACGGCGCCGATGATCAGCGTCCCGAGACCCCAGGCAACCGAACCCCAGACGCGGACCCGTCCGTAGCACCGGCGTTCCGACCCGAGCGCGTCGATTGTCGCCCCGTCGAGCATGGGAATCTGCGGTCCGATGCACGCCCCCTGGACGATCAGGATCACGAGAGCCATCCCCGGGTCATCCACGATCAGCCAACACAACGCCGCCAACGCCGCGACGATCGAGAGGGCGCGTTGCAACCGACGGCGCTCGCGGCGTGCATCAGCGCGGCGGGCAGCGAGCCATCCACCGATGATCGCGGAGAGGGTGAACGCCGCCATGAGCTTGCCGGACGTGGCCTGATCGAAGCCCAGGTCCCGCTGATACGTCGTGAGCCACGGCCCCGCCGCCCCCATGTAGGCGAACAACCCGAAGTAGGCAAACGCGAAGGGTGTGAGGTTGTGGTCGGGGCGGTTCAACGGACGTGAGGCATCAGGATCCGCGACTTCCCGTGTTCTTGGGGCCGCGGAAAAACACGACGTAGCAGAGCGCGGCCACGGCGATCCACGCCAAGCCGATCCACGCAGCGTCCCGGTTCTTCTCAATCTGGAACGCTCCGAAGATGACCGCCATCTCGAGCAGTACGAACGCGACGGGCACGAGTGGATACAGCGGTACGCGCACCGGACGCTCGGCGTGCTTCTTCACCCTCCGCAGCACCAGCAGGGCCATGCCCGTAAGGCAGAAGAACACCGCGTCCACGAGAACGACGCCCGTCAGCAAGCCGCCAACGCCAGCCTCCCCCGCGATTACCACCAGGCCAAGCCCGATGCTGCCCACCAAGACGATCGCCGGAACGGGTGTCCCCAAGCGCCCGTGCACCTTCCCGAACGCGCGAAAGAACTTCCCGTCACGCGCCATGCCACAGAGCAAACGCGGCCCCGACAGCAGCTGGGCATTGAGCACCCCGAACGCCGAGAAGGCGACCGCTCCGGCGACCAGTCGTCTTCCTGTATCGGGCCAGACCTTGGATACGGCATCGGCGGCCAGCGTCTCGCTGTCGACGACACCGCCGTAACCAAGGAGGGAGAAGTACGCCCAGTTGGCGAGCATGTACACAACGACAACCACGAGAACACCGACCACGATCGCGAGTGGGACGTTGCGCTTGGGGTTCTTGACCTCGCCGCCGATCCACAGGGCGTGCTGCCACCCGCCGAACGAGAACAGGGCGGGGACGAGGCCAGCAAGGAGCAGGCTGATCCATGGGCCGTCAGCCACGGATTCTGCCTTGAGCGTGGGCACCTCCTTAACCGCGTCCGGTGTCATCGCCACGGCGAGCACGGCGACCAGGAGCAACGTCGCCAGCTTGGCGAACACGGTCACGTTCTGGATCGTCGCGCCCCACTTGACGCCACCGACGTTGGCGCAAACGAGGCCGGCGATGAGTGCGGCCGACATGATGGTGACCGTCGTCGCCCCGGGCGGCTCTCCCGTGAACAGCACGCCCAGGTTCTGTGCGCAGATGATGGAGATGATCGCGGCGGCCCCGGCGAGGATCGCGCTGGAGTTGCAGAACACGAAGCAGAACGCGACCGGGACGCCATAGGCATCCCGCATGATCTCGTACTGACCGCCCGTGCGGCCGTACATCCCGCCGAGCTCGGCGAACACGAGCGCGCCCAGCAACGCCATGAGTCCCCCCAGAGCCCACGTCCACATGGCGAGGCCGGGGCTCCCGGTGGTGGCCGCGATCTGAGACGGCGTGAAGAAGATGCCCACGCCGATGATGGCGCCGATGACGATGCTCGTGGAGCTGACGGGACCGAGAACGCGCTTGAGTCCGGCGTCGACGTCTGTCATCGGAGCCACCGTGCGGCGCGAGCCACGGACGCCTCTCGGGTGAAGGTGAGCGCGAGACGCGCCGGGCCGGATGTCCCGGGCGGCACCGACGCCCGCGCCGGCGCGTCGATCGACATCGGCATGGCGACCCCGTCCAACGTCGCGGTGACCGAACCAGGGGCTGGCCCGTCGAACACCAGCGACGTTGCGCCCTCCGCGACGTCCACATCGGCCTCGCAGCGACCGAGCCCGAGAATCAGTGGCGGAACCAGAGTCACCCCGTCGGGTTCACCGGGGGGGTTCCAGACGTACGACCATGCGAGGCGGTGCTCGCCGGCGGCCAGGCCGTCGACCAAGATGTACCCTTCCTGGTCCTCGGGCATGGCGCGCTTCGACGGCACGCAGTACGTTCCGTCCACCTCGAACGTACGCAAGCCGGACGCGTTGACGAGCACCTCTAGACCCGACAACCGCAGTTGCGTCGTGAACGTGGTCGCGAGCTGCAGGATGACGAAGTCGCCGTCGGATTCCAGCCGCCTCTGCACCTCGGTGACATCGAGCTCGCCCCAGTCGCTCCCGTCGATCTCCGCCCGCGCACGCGTGATCGCGACGGCGGCTGCGTCTTCGTCCACGGCGGGGCTGAAAGCGTCAAGCGAGAGCGGCGTACCGGCGTCCATGGGAGCGAAGTCTACCTCCCGAGCAGGTCCTTCAGAGCTTCGCCGAGGTCGGGATGTCGGAACACGAATCCTGACACCTCGGCGTGTTTGGGCAGTACCCGCTGGCTACCGAGCAGCACGGTCGCGACCTCGCCGAGCATGACCCGCAACACGAAACCCGGCACCGGCAGCCACGACGGACGCCCCATCGCCCGTCCGAGCGCCTTGCAAAACGCATTCATCCTCTCTGGATTCGGGGCCGCGCCGTTGATCGGTCCGCTGGTGTCTTCGTTGTCCACGCAGTGCAGCACCAGCCCGACCAGGTCTTCCGCATGAACCCAGCTCATCCACTGCCGCCCGCTGCCGACGGGGCCGCCCGCGAAGAACCGGAACGGCGTCCCCATGGCCTTGACGGCGCCGCCTTCGGGACCGAGCACCACCCCGATGCGCAGGAGCACGACGCGAACGCCGTAGTCGTTCGCCGCACGCGCGGCCATCTCCCAGTCCCGGCAGACGTCGGTCAGGAACACACCCGCTGCGCCGGGCTTTGACGCTTCATCGAGCATCTCGTCGCCACGATCGCCGTAGAAGCCGATCGCCGACGCCTGCACGAGCACCTTGGGACGCGGCTCGGACGCCATGCGCGCGACGAGCGCGGCGGTCTGGTCCACGCGACTCTTCCGCATGACCGCCTTCTGCTTCTGCGACCACCGCTTACCGAACAGGTTCTCCCCCGCGAGATTCACCACCACGTCCGCGTCAAACGGTCCGTCACCATACGCCGCCCACTTGAGACCCTCTTCGGCTGGCCGATCGGGGTTTCGGGTGAGGATCGTGACGTGGTCACCCCGATCGACCAGCCGTCGGGCAAGGCGCCGCCCGATGAACCCGCTACCACCTGCCACGACGACCTTCATGCCGGGATCATAGCCATCTGAGAACCGAGCGTTACGATGCCACGATGAGCGATCTCCCTCCCATGCACGGCCTGCGACACGTCGCGCTATACGTTTCGGACGTCGATCGGTCGGTCGCCTTCTATGGGGATGTGTTCGGTATGCAAGAAGAGTGGCGACCTGACAGAGACAACGCATACCTGACCGGGGGCTCGGATAACCTGGCTCTTCACAAGGGCGAGGTGGAATCGGGCAAGACGATGGACCACATCGGGTTCGTCGTCCCCAAGCCAGATGACGTCGATGCGTGGGAGCGGCGCATTCGAGATCTCGGTCACGATCCGGATGCCCCCGCGAGGACCCATCGCGACGGCGCGCGGTCGTTCTACATGAAGGACCCGGACGGTCACACGATCCAGGTCCTCTACCACCCACCCATCTCATGAAGAGAGAGAGCGCGCCCATGACCCTTCGCGTTCTGTTGCTCGTTGTCGTCACCCTCGTCGCTGGCTGCCAGACGAGCCCGCAGAGGCCCAGCATCATCGCCCACCGTGGCGGCGCCATGGAGGCTCCCGAGAACACCCTGTCGGCCTGCCGGCTCGCCATCGAACGGGGATTCGACGCCGTCGAGATCGACGTCCGCCTCTCGGGGGACGGACGCGCCGTCGTCATCCACGACAGCACCGTGGACCGCACCGCGGGGACGACGGCCACGGGACTCATACGCCACCTCGACCTCGCGGCGCTCAGCGCCTTCGACGTCGGCGCCACGTTCGACAAGCGCTTCCGAGGCGAGCGCATCCCGGTCCTCGAGGACATCCTCCTCCTCCCGTGGAGCCCGTCCACGCTCCTTATGATCGAGGTCAAGCGCGAAGCCGACCACAAGCTCCCAGACGTCCTGCCCGACGACCAATCCCTCGCGGAAGCCGTCGCCCGGGCCGTCCGCAACGCACCTGAACGGGACGGACTCCTCCTCGCCAGCTTCAGTCCCGTGCTCCTCAGGGAGCTCCACCGTCGCATGCCCGAGATCCCCCTGGTCGGCATCGCGAGCACCGTCGAGGATGTCGAGCCTCACCTCGCCCTCCCCCTGGCCGCCGTCGCCCTCAACCGCAAACACGTAACCCCCGCGTTCACCCAGCGCATGCGCGGCCACCGCATCCTGGTCTGGTGCTGGACGGTTCGCAAGGACACCGAGATCGCCCCCCTGCTGGAGGCGGGCGTCGACGGCATCATCACCGACATCCCGACGACGGTGCGCACGCAAGTCTCCGGGCGATAGGGGTCTGGCCCGGCGCCGGGGCGCGAACCCCGGCCCCCCATCCGCCGAAGGGAATCCCCCGCACGTCGGGAAGATCCTGCCCGCATTCGTCGTCTACCTTCCCGTTCCCCGCAGGTATGCCTCAAAACACGGAGTGATGCCATGTCCCGCACCAACCTGATCATGCTGTCCTTGTTGGCAATCCTCGCCCTCTTCGCCCTTGCACCCATGGCGTTCTCCCAAGAACCGGTCGCAAGGGCTCGGACGGCAGGCCCCCGCGAGGTGACCCGGGAACTGCCCCGAAGCAAGCCCGCACAGATCAGGGTGTTCACACTCGAGAACGCCGTCGCCAACAACGTATCGGCGGTCCTGCGAGATCTCCTTCGACGGGGCCTGACAGGGCCGCTCACCTTCGTGCCGGATTCACGGACCAACTCGTTACTGATCTCGGCGAACGAAAAGGACCTCGTGACGTTGGAAGACCTCATCGCGACCCTCGATCGCAAGGTGACCGCGCAGACGGGGAAGGCGCGGTACAAGCCCGAAACCTCCGTCATGGTCTTGAAGAACCGCAAGGCGGAGTCTGTGGGGAGGGTCCTGTCAAACCTGTACGAACGTGACAGCCGCAACGCTCGAGGCACGGCCCGTTCATCCTCGGGGACTGTCCGGATCGTGATCGACTTTGAATTGAACGCGGTCGTTGCCCAGGCCGCCCCCGAGACCATGAAGGACATCAAGTCCCTCCTGATGCAGCTCGACGTCCCGATCAAGTAGAGACACGTCTGCGCAGACCTGACAGGCACAGCCCTCTTGGCACCGACCGACACCCATCATGCGGGGTCGCGTTCGAATCCGGACGCGACCCGTGTTGGATCCGATTTCGGGGAGGTCGCCACAGAGAACTGGCGGAGAGAGAAACGAGGGAGAACTCACCCAGAGGGTGCGCGGGGCCGTCGCGCGCCTTCTACTTTGGTGAAGGGACGCCTACGGGATGATGACCATCGCCGTCTGACCCACGTAGGGCCCGTTCGGATCAGCTGTCGAACCCACGCCCACCATGCCGACGGGGACGGCCGGCGCCGGGTACCCGCTGAGCCACAGGCTGCGCACCGTGACGGCGTCCGGGTGCGGCGTCGTCTGGACGACGCTGTCACCGCCGTTGGCGAGGAAGTCGACGTAGGCGAAGGACGCCGTCTGGTAGAGCACGGACGTCCGCACCTTGATCGGGCGCGCCGTGCCGGCCGGGATCGGGATCTGATAGACGGTCGTGTCCCAGTGCTGGTTGTCGGGGTACAGCCCGCCCGACGGCCACGGAGCGAGGTTCGGGTCGTAAGCATCGGTGCCGCCGATCCCCTTGATCAGCGTCGCGCCCTTGGGCGGAATGCGGTTGTCCTTCACGACCATGTTGTTGAGCGCAAAGTGGAACGACTCCCCGGAGAGACCGAGCGACGGGTAGTTGAGCCCCTGCCTGGCTTCGTAGACCTTCAGATCGGGATCGGCGATGAGTTCGTTGTTTCCGTCTAGGATGCCGGACTGCCAGAACGGCGCCCCACCCGCATCCAGCGCCTCGATCTGGATCCACATCTGGCGCCCTTCGGGGTAACCCGTCGGCAGCTTGTGTCCCGACAGGTTGGTCACCGTAACTGACGCCGTGATGGTGCCCGGGGTCGCCTCGATCGCCGTGAGGTCCAAGTCGGCCGCGATCTTCAGTTTGTTGGTGGCGCGCGTCGTCACCGTGTCGTACAGGGCGTTCCGTGACGGCGGCCCGAAGTGGTACGTCCCCTGGTAGTTGTTCCCGTTCGTCCACGGAAGGTCGACGTTGGGGTACATCTGCTTCAGGATCTGGGGAATCCACGCGTTGCCGCCGACGAACTCGTGCTGGCGCAACGCGCTACGGACCTTGTTCCACGCGCCGTATTGCGGGTCCTGCCCGCCCAGAGTGCAGCCCATGACATTGGACTGGGCCGGCATGTGGCAGTCCTGACAGGACTGGTGATCGGGGCTCGACGGATCGGAATAGTCCGAGTTCAGCCATTCCGTGTACGTCCGCTCGACTGCGTGCCCCGACTCGGGGTGCGTGATGTTGTGGCAGGTCCCGCAGAGCGTGGACTCCCCCAGGTTCGCCCCATGCTGGGTGTCGTGCCCCGGGGAGACTGCGCTCCCCGACTGGGTGGGCGGGTTGTGCGCGACGGGCGGCACTGTCGTGCCCGTGGTCGGGCCGATGTGCGCACCGTAGGCCGTCGTCCCACCGAGATGGGAGTATGCGTAGGTGCCCGGGTAAGGCCCCCGCTTGCCGGTCGCGTGGGAGATGACGAGTTGTGAGGTATCCGGCTGGCCCGGTGTCTTGAAGCGACTCGGCGAGACATTCGCCGCGAAACCGGTTGTGCGGTGGCACGCGTCGCAGACGACTCCCTCCATGTCCAGTGCATGCTGCTGGTCGTAGACGCCCGGTGTGTACGCCGTCGTCGTTCCGTCGCCCTCGAAGCCCGAGCGACCGCCCTGCCAGGCATTCGGGCCGTGGCAGCGGATGCAGAAGTCGGCGATCAGGTCGCCGCCGAAGTTCGTGACGCCCTGCTGGTTAAGGTACTCGTAGCCCGCGACCGAGACCGCGAACTGCCCGTTGAACAGCGGGTCGCGCATCGCGTTGGCCATCATCGTGCCCATGTAGCTGGGCCAGATATCCGCGGCGCTGCCATGGCAGGCGTAACAGTAGTACGGAGTCTGGAAGACCCCGTGTACCGGTTCGCCATTGTCGAAGATGCCCGTCGGCCCGGGGTACCCATTCGGGTCGAGCGTCGGCAGGTCGCCGGGCAGCGTCCCGGCTGGTGGCAAGATGCTCTCCACACCTTTGGCCGCGAGCGTCGGATCGAAGAACAGGTGCGCGGGCGACAGGGTGTTGGCGGTCACCGTCAACGACGACGGCGCCGTGAGCGTCAGGCCGATGGGAGAGCTCGTGTCGCCCACCGCCCCCTGGGTCGTGATCGCCACGCCGGAAGGAACGGCCCACGGAACCGGCCACTCTCCGGTCCAGTTCCCGTTCGCATCGGTCTTGAGCGCCGGGTTCGTGAGGCCATCGACGAGCCAGACACCGAACGTCGCCAGGTTCAGGAATCCCCCCGGGGTCGGAGCCCCCGGGACCAACGGCTGGCCCAGAACCAGGGCAACCAGCGAGTTCGGTGCCCCCGAGAGATGCCCGTGGATGACGTCACCCTGGAGGACGTTCTGAGCGCCCGCCTGCCCCTGGACGAGGAGGGAAGCGGCAGACGAGTTGGGCTGTACGCCCTGGGACGCCACAGACGCTGCGAGCGCAAGGACGGCGAGCCCGCGATAAAGGCGCAGGCTGGGACAACCGAGGCAATTCATGGATGAAGATCGTGGCGAAGTTGGAGACCGTAAGCGAGCAGCACCATCGTACCAGCGTACCCCGCCCCGATGACAACACTCCAGGGAACGGGACCAGGAACAACCCTGCGCGAGCGCGCTGTTTTTCGGGATTCCGGCTCTCTGCCCCGCCCCGCAAGGAAGCCTCGGCCCTAAAGCGCGCCCCGCACGTTCATGCGAACGGCGTAGAGGGAAGTTCTCGCCGTGATGAACAGGGTCTGGCGGTCCTTGCCTCCAAAACAGACGTTCGCCGGAGACTCCGGCACGTCGATCTCCTGGACCAGGCGCCCCCCCCCATCGTGGATGACGACCTTGCCGCGGGTGGTCAGATAGAGGTTGCCTCGCTCGTCCAAGGTCATTCCATCGGACCCGGATCCGCGGATGAACACCGTCCGATCGGCCAGGCGCCCCGGTCCGGCGATCCGATAACGCATGATGTTCCTTCCCCCCGCATCGGCCACATACAAGGTCTTCCCGTCCGGCGTTCCGCGTATGCCATTGGGTTTCACCAGGTCGTCGATGACACGTCGTAACGCCGAGTTGTCGGGGGGCAGCCAGTACACGTGTAAGCCGCCTTGTTGGAGGTCATCTTGAGCGCCGTACCGGGGATCGGTGAACCAGACGCCGCCATCAGGGGCGACCCAGAGATCGTTGGGGCTGTTGAGGGGCCGGTTGTCGTACGCTGCGACGAGGACCGTCTCGTTTCCCTTCGCACCGAAACGGGACAAGCGGCGAGACCCGCCCTGGCAGGCAAGCAACCGTCCCTTCATGTCGAAGTACAGACCGTTGGCCCCACCCGTGCCTTCTCTCCAGGTCGAGAGCTTGCCGTCAGCAGACCAGCGGTGGATACGGTTGTTCGGGATGTCGGTGAAATAGACGTCACCCTTCCCATCTGACGCCGGCCCCTCCGTGAAGCGAAAGCCCGTGGCCAGGCGCCGGACCTTCGCGCCTGCCGCGACGAGGTCGCCTTGCGCGGTGGTGAGGGAAGCGAGGAGGACAAAGGCGAGAAGCTGCTTCATGGTCGGATATCCGATCCTGTGGAGAACGCGACGGCTTTGGTGCCCGCACCATACAATGCCACCATGATGCGCCTCCTCCCCCTTCTCCTCGTTCCGCTGATCCTCGCTCCCGACGCCTCCGCCCAGCGAAAGCGTCGTCCACGACCGACCGAACAGACCCTCGCGTGCGGCTCCGAGATCCCGTGGGTCGCCACACTGGAGGAGGCGTTGGCGACGGCCAAGACCGAGAAGCGTCCGGTCTTGTGGTACGTGCCAACGGTCCGCGGCAGCCGGATGGACCGCAAGCCGGAGATCGACCACTACATGATGTCCGGCCCGTACTCGGACCCGGACGTGGCGTCCGTCATCACGCGCAAGTTCGTGCCTGTGAAGCTGGTCGCCCGCGGGGAGGCGCAGAACAAGTACGGCCTGGTACACGGCAAGTTCATCGAGCCCGGGTTTCTCATCCTCACTCCCGCCGGCGAAGAGGTCTTCCGCGTCGACAAGATCACCACGTTGTCGTCCGAGTGGTGGGTGTGGCAGCTGCGCAACGCGCTCTCCCGCTGCGGGGGGCTCAACCGCCCATCGCCACAGGCCGCCGCTGCGGCGAAGGGCGGTGACCAGATGGCCCTCGCTGAAGCGCTGCTGGCGGAGGGTGACCTCGACGGCGCTGGCAAGGCGGCGAATGCCCTGGCGAAAGTCGGACGTCTGGCGCCGGAAGCAGGAATCCTCATCGCCCGGGTCGCGCGCCGCCGACACGACGCGGACACGGCGCGTCGCTGGCTCAGTGGACTTCAGGACCACGACCGCTGGCCTCGAGCCCTTGTCGAGCAGATGCGCCTCGAGCTCGGTCTCGGCCGAGCTGATGCCTGCGCCGCGGCGTACCTGAAGGCCAGCAAGCCGTCCGATGAAGCGCGCTTCCTGTACGGCGCCGCGCTCCACCACCTCAACCGGGATGGCGAAGGCCGGGCCGCATGGCAGGGCCTTCTCGAGAAGGGCGGCAACAACCGCTGGACCCACAAGGCCTCCGCCGAGCTGCAGCGGCTCGGGCCGTTCGTACGCTCATTCGAACGTTTTGAGTGGCTGCCCGATGACGCGTACCTGACGGACCCCGACGGTACCCGTGTCCCACGCAAGCTGGACAGGTCTTCGTGGCTTGCACGCAAGAGCGTCGAACTGCTGCTGGTGAACCAGCGCGACCACGGCGGGTGGGACGACAGCAACTACGACTTCGGCGGGACCGACAGCCTCCCCAACGTGTACGTATCGGGGACCGCGCTCGCGGCGATCGGCCTGATGGAGTGGCGGGACATCGACCCGAAACGCATCGACAAGGCCATCGACAAGGCGCTCACGTACCTGCTCGACGAGCGCAACGTCGCGACCAAGGACAGAAACGAAATCGTCTGGGCGCACGCCTACCGGCTCATCTTCTTCGAGCACTACCTCCGCTACGCAGGTGTGAAGCGTCTGAAGGGTCCGATGGACGCACGGACGAAGGCCATCGAGGTGGTCAAGGCCCTGTCCGACCTGCAGCTCGAATCGGGCGCCTGGCGGCACGAATACCCCAACCCGTTTGCGACGGCGAGCGTGGTCCACGCCCTGTTTCGCATCAAGGATGCCAAGGTCCCCACCGGCAAGAAGATCGTGGACAAGGCCACAGCGGCCCTCGCGACGACCCGCGGGGACGACGGGACGTTCAGCTACGGGATGCCCAGCCGGCGCGGCCGCGGACGCAGCCGCGGGCCCGTCGTCGAGGGCGCCGCGGGACGCATGCCCACGTGCGAGCTGGCGCTGCTCATGGCGGGGCAGTCGGATCAGAAGCGCCTGCGCCATGCGCTCGATGTCAGCTTCGAGCATCACGGTCTCCTGGAGGCCATCCGCAAGTACGACGACCACGCCGATCGCTACGGCAACGGGGGCTTCTTCTTCTGGTACGACCTCTACGGTCGCACCGAGGCCATCCAGCGCGTCAAGAACACGGCGGCGCGGGAGACCTACCGGAAGAAGATGTTGCAGTTGGTCCTCGATCTTCCGGAGATCGACGGCGGGTTCGTCGACTCCCACGAACTCGGCAAGACCTACGGCACGGCCATGGCCCTCATCTGCCTGAAGGCCGCGCTCCCGACCGGACAATAGCCTGCGCCTGTGCGGTCGAGCGTGCCGCAAACGGCTTGGAGGCTACTGCTGGTGCGTCTCATGAGTCCTCCTGAATGGGCATCGTAGAGCGACCTCGCGTATCCTCTCTCCCATGTGGTGGGTGATCGGCATCGGAGCGTTCCTGCTGCTGGTCGTGGTGTACGACCTGTTTCAGCGACGGCACGCGATCCTGAGGAACTTCCCGATCATCGGGCACCTCCGGTACATCCTGGAGACCGTCGGGCCCGAGCTTCGGCAGTACATCGTCACCAACAACGACGAGGAGCGTCCGTTCAGCCGCGATCAGCGGCGCTGGGTGTACGCCTCGTCGAAGAAGGAGAACAACTACTTCGGTTTCGGAACCGACGACGACCTCGAGTTGTCCGCCAACCACCTGATCCTGAAGCACGCGTCGTTCCCGGCACGGCCACCGGCGCACGACGACCCCCTGCACCTCATTCCATGCGCGAAGATCCTCGGCGGACACCGCGGACGGAAGAAGGCCTTTCGCCCGGTGAGCGCGTTCATGGTGTCGGCCATGAGCTACGGAAGCCTGTCGGCGACCGCCGTCGAGGCCATCAACCGCGGCTGCGCGGCCGCGCGCTGCCTCCACAACACCGGAGAAGGCGGTATCGCATCGCACCATCGCCACGGCGGCGGACTGGTCTACCAACTGGGAACCGGGTACTTCGGAGCTCGTGCCGATGACGGGACATTTTCGATGAACCGCTTCATCGAGACGGTCGGGTCGGCCAACGTCCGCGTCATCGAGGTCAAGCTCAGCCAGGGCGCCAAGCCGGGCAAGGGTGGGGTCCTCCCAGCAGCGAAGGTGACCGCCGAGATCGCACGCATCAGGGGTATTCCCGTCGGCAAGGACTGCCTGAGCCCGGCGCACCATGCGGCCTTCAGTGACGTATCGGGCCTGCTCGACTTCGTCGAGGAGCTCGCTGACCGCACCGGCCTGCCGGTAGGCATCAAGTCAGCCGTCGGCGAACTCGCGTTGTTCGAAGAGCTCGCCAAAGAGATGGAGACGTCCGGTCGCGGCGTCGACTACATCCACGTGGACGGCGGCGAGGGAGGGACCGGTGCGGCGCCGCTGGCGTTCTCCGATCACGTAGCGCTGCCGTTCAAGATTGGCTTCACCCGGGCGTGGCGCACGTTTGCGGAAC
>JABSRK010000329.1:416-4077 GCA_013213915.1 Planctomycetota bacterium | reverse complement strand
GGGAAATCGACCTATCATGGTCGATTTCCCGTCGTCCACGCTGCCCGCAGTGGTCAGGCGCAACAACTCGACCGGCGCCGCTTTCACCTGCTCGTTCGTGGAGGCCGCCATTAGAAGTAGCCCTCGCGCTTCTTGTCCTCCATGGACCCGTCAGCGTCGTGGTCAATCACGCGCCCCACGCGCTCGGACGTCTTGAACTCGGACATCTCACGGATGATGTCCTTCAACGTCGTCGCATCCGACCGCATCGCACCCGTGCAGGGCGAACATCCGAGGGTCCGATAACGGCACTTCACCCGCTCGGTCTTGGCTGCGTCGCGCTCGGCAGGTGGCAGCGACTCCACCGGAAAAACGCTGGCCCCCTCCCCCGCGATGACCTCGCGCTCCTGCGCGAAGTACAGCGAGACAATGGGGATCTCCTCACGTTCGATGTAGTGCCAGACGTCGCCCTCCGTCCAGTTGGACAGGGGAAAGACGCGAATGTGCTCGCCCGGATTGACGCGAGTGTTGTAGAGGTTCCACAACTCGGGGCGCTGGTTCTTCGGGTCCCACTGCCCCATGCTGTCGCGGAAGGAGAAGATGCGTTCCTTGGCACGAGACCGTTCCTCATCGCGACGAGCGCCACCGATGGCGGCGTCGAATTCGCCCTTCTCGATCGCGCCGATCAACGCCTGGGTCTTCAGCAACGAGCAGCACCGGACCGTCCCCAACTCCCATGGGTTCGTGCCAGCGCCGATGGCTTCTTCGTTGCCCGCCACGATGAGCTCAGCGCCGATGGACGCAGCCATCTCATCGCGAAAGGCGTACATCTCGGGGAACTTGTATCCCGTATCCACGTGCAGCAGCGGGAACGGGAGGTTGCCCGGATGGAACGCCTTCTGGGCCAGCCGCAAGAGAACACTCGAGTCCTTCCCGACCGAGTACATGAGCACCGGACGCTCGAAGCGTGCCGCCACCTCGCGGAAGATGTGGATGCTCTCGGACTCGAGCACGTCGAGATGACTGGCGTGCGAAGGCGCTGTCATGAAATCGAGGCCTCCTCGGGAGTCATCCACCGGCATTCGGGAAGAAAGAGTCCTGTCTCGATCCCCGTGTACAGAACCCTGAACCGACCCCAATCCGGGCGAACGTCGGCGGCTTCGCCGTCGCCGACCCTGATCAGCCGTCCCGACACGTAGTACTCGCCGGCGGCGAGCTCGTTGGGGACGCGCAGCCTGAAGGTACCTGTCCGGCCGCTGGCCACCAGACCCGCGGACTGGGAATGAGCCGAGAACACGGGCACGTCGTCGTTGCGCGACACCAACACCTCCAGGTAGAAGCCGCCTTCGCCCTCGGCGTTCTCCCATCCAAGGTCGAACTCGAGCGAGTCGCCGGGACGGAAGTCCGTCTCGGCCTCCTGCGATCCGCCTTTATGGATCAACGCGCCCGTCAGTCGAGGAAGCCCCTCCGCAACGGATGCGGTCGCTCTCCTGTCGACACCGACCGTGCGCTGCGCGTGCATCCACTGCAGATACGCGTCGGACACCTCGACCGGGTCCCCCTCCGCGTTCAGCACGTCTTCGTGCAGCCACACGGCCCGATCGCACATCTGCCGGACGTGATACATCGAGTGAGAGACGAACAGGATCGTCGTGCCAGCCGAGCGGATCTCACGCATGCGCTCCATGCACTTGGCCTGGAAGTTCTGGTCGCCGACGGCCATGACCTCGTCGAGGATCAGGACGTCCGGCCGCTGCATGGTCGCGATCGAGAACCCGAGCCGTACGACCATGCCGGACGAGTAGGTCCGCACGGGGTCGTTCATGGCCGCGCCGAGCTCCGAGAACTCCTCGATCTCGGCCATGCGCTCGCGCGCGACGCGCTGCGGAATCCCCATGATCGCAGCGTTCATGAACACGTTGCGGCGCCCGGTGAACGCCGGATGGAAGCCGCCGCCGAGTTCGAGCAGCGATCCGAGGCTCCCGCGCACGACCACCTCCCCCTCGGTCGCCCTGGTGATGCCGCTCACAATCTTGAGCAACGTGCTCTTGCCGGCTCCGTTCTGCCCGATGATCCCCAGGGCAGACCCGCGTTCCACCTCGATGTCGACGTTACGGAACGGCCAACGTTCCACGTGGCGCTTGATTTTGCCGAACGAGAGGCGCTCCATGATGCGATGCAGGGGATCGGTGTAGATGCGATACCGCTTCCCGAGGTTCTTGATGGACACCGCGGCCTCGGAGCTCATCGTTGACCTCGCTCCTGGCCAATGGCCGCTCCGGTATATGGCTCCAGCACACGGACGAGCCTCTGCCCCTCGACCCCGGCCGCGGCCAGGGATGTCAGGCCGCGCGCCTGGTAATCCGCCACGTGGGCTCCGATCTCCTCCGGTGTCTTCGCTACCCCGGCTTCAGCCAACGCGAGGAACGGCATCACATCCGGGAACAAGGCAGACGGGTCCCGGGTCTCCCAGGCGCCGACGAGCCGGACCTTGGCAAAACCGGCCCGCAAGAACTCGTCCAGCTTCTCTTCGCGGATCGCGTCCATGAGCGACGCCCTGGGGGCCTCGACGCGCAGGCCTCGTCCCGTCCCACCGGAGAGTGGAATGTGGTGCGCCTCACCTCCGACCACGAACGTCACCTCATCAAGGGATCCCACAAGATGGGTGACCCCGCGGATGTACCCATCCAGGAGCGCCGACTCCTCCGGCGAGAGCCCCTCGCTCCAGTCGTCGCCGTGGACGACCGCGGGCTGCGGTGGGTCCAGATTCTCGGCCGGGTCCAGCACGGTGATACCGCCAGACTCGAAGTCCCAGTGCACGAACGGAGGCAGGACCTCCTTGTCCTCGAGCCAGAATCGGTCGTGGTGAGCGAGCGCTGACAACATGTGCGGGTTGGCCCACGCGCTGTCCTCGCGCGCATGTCGCCGCATGCGGCTGAGCGGAACGAAGTACGTCACGCCGAGCAACCCCATGAGCGTCTCGATGCCGACGCCGAGTGGCCCGGGCGGCGGCGGCGCGACGCACGGTCGATCGTCGTCATCGACGGTCAGCACGCACGGGACCTCGTGACCGGACCCCGAGAGCAGGTAGCTGATCTCGTAGTTGCAGATGGTCCGCTGCAGCAGCGCGCGCACGCCTCTGTCACCGGCCTCGTTGGTGTTGACGATCAGTCGCCCCCCGATCTCGACGAGCAACACCGCCTGCAGCAAGACATCGCCGATGCTCATGACCCGAATGCGGTCTGACAGATCGACCCACTCTCCGTCCCGAAGCACGCGCGTGGCAAGGCCCAGGCGCTCGAGCCTGGCTGCCAGGCGTCCACCCCGATGGTCGGGGACGAGGGCGGTGCGACCGCGCTTTGAGAGGCCCTCGAGGGTCGGCACGTGCAGGTGATCAGATCGGTCCTGCGAGATCCACAGAAAGGGGCACGCCTCGACGGCGTCGCGCTGCTCGTGTGGGACGTCATGCGTCAGCTGCCAGCTACCCCACGCCGACGACCCTGCGAGCCACGGGTCGGTCGCGAGGACCGGGCCGCCGTCGTAGCAGATGAGGGTCGCGTGACCGGCGGTCTGGAATCCCAGGCCGATCGGCCTCATGCGTTCTCCGTGGCGCGGCGAAGCTGGGCGCTCCTGAAGCGCGCCCATGCGTTCTTCGACGTCTTGGCACCCTCCCCCCTCTGCG
>JABSRK010000329.1:0-406 GCA_013213915.1 Planctomycetota bacterium | reverse complement strand
CCCGGAGAGGGATGGGAGGGACGTCTTCCAGTGCACGACCTGGCAAGGCGTGCTGACGTCGCAGGTGTCCTCGACGACAACCTCGCGCGTCCCGCTCACCTCAATACGCAGGCCGAATCGCACCGGCCCGCCCTCCTCGTGGTCCACGGCGACCTCGGCGAGCCACTCATCGTGGCCGTCGAGCGGCATGGTGGTGTAACGGACCTCAGCCGCCGACTCGCCGGGATCGTTCGGGTGGAGCTGCATAGCGTCGTTCTCGGCTTCGGTGAAGCCGTACTCAGGATGCACGTGCTGGAGCGCTAGACCCCCCTCCACGTGCGGATAGAAGAGCCGGATCGGAACGTTGAGTTCGTGTGTCTCGCCCTCGAGGTCGAATCCCGCCGCCTTCATCATCGGGTGACACCAG
>JABSRK010000328.1 GCA_013213915.1 Planctomycetota bacterium | reverse complement strand
GAGGCGCTCACCCATCTCGTGGCCATGGAGCCCGGGTTGGCGACTCCTCCGGAGGGGCTGACGGCGGTTGTCCACGAGGCGCTCACGCGAATGCGCGACGCCAGTTCTGAGGTGGGCGTCATCGATGCCCTCATGACGGCGGTACGCGGCACGCCTGGTGTGGCCCGTACACTGCTCGTCCTGGAAGAAGCGGGAGAGGCCATGATCTCCGCGTCGCAGGAACAGCAACCGTTCTTCGTTCGCACCCGCGATCTCGCGACGGTGGCTGAGGGCATGAGCGAGCTCATGCTCATCGCGCAGCGCGAGAAGCGCGCGTCCGTGATGAGCCGGGGCGCGGGTTTCGACGGCGTGCTCAACGCCCTCGACAGCACAGAGATCCTCGTCGTACCCCTTCGTGCAGGGCGTCAGCACGTGGGCGCTGTGGTCATCCCCACCAACCGACCGTTGTCCGCGGTGCTCGCGCCCACGTTCGACGTGTTGGCGCAAGCGGTCGGCGAGGCGATGGAGCGGGTCCAACTCACGCATCGGAGCTTCCTGCTGACCGAACGTATTACGAAGGACGCCCTGACGGGCGTCTTGCAGCGCGCACACTTGATGGATCTTCTGGAGGCTGAGATCCATGTGGCGAATCGCTATACACGCCCCATCGCCATGGTCATGCTCGACATCGACAACTTCAAGGACTGGAACGACACGTACGGGCACCAGGTCGGTGACGTCTTGTTGCGCGATGTCGCGCGCGCCATCCAGGATTGCAGTCGTGAGGGCGACCTCGTGGGACGCTATGGTGGTGACGAGTTCATCATCGTTCTCCCGGGCCAGAGCATGGAACAGGCGCAGGCGTTCGCCGAACGGGTGCGTGAGCGCGTGGAGAGGCTGGGAGAGACCATGACCGACGTGCTCTATCAGCTGAAGCTGTCCGTGTCGCTTGGTGTCGCCGCTGCTGCGACCCGTTCCGTCGAACCCGGGGCGCTCCTGTTCCGGGCCGATCACGCGCTGTATCGGGCAAAGGAACGAGGCAGGAACCGCGTCCACGTCGAACAGACTTGACGTTGGCGAGCGAGGCGTCTCCGACGCACAGATTCGTGCCCGAGGAGCCGCGGCTCCATCCGCGGGAGCGCCGCCCCGTCATGGGTGTCGAGACGGCGGCGTTGCCTCTCCCCGGTTCTTTGCCTAACTTCCCCGCATGAGCAACGAGTACGTCTTCGTCTGCCACAATCTGGACAAGCGATACGACGATCGGTTCGTGCTGCGCGAGATCACCCTGGCGTTTCTCCCCGGGGCGAAGATCGGTGTCATCGGCCACAACGGTGCCGGCAAGTCGACCTTGCTGCGGGTCATGGCTGGTGAAGACCGAGAGTTCGACGGCATGGCGCAGGCGGCTGAGGGAGTGCGTGTGGGCTACGTTTCCCAGGAGCCACAGCTCGATGCGGATTGCGACGTCCGGGGCAATATCGAGAAGGCCGTAGCGGCGACCAGGGAGTTGCTGACCCGGTATGACAAGCTCTGCGAGCGCATGTGTGAGCCCCTCGACGAGGGCGAGATGCAGAAGGTGATGGACGAGCAGGCGCGCGTCCAGGACGAGATCGATGCGCGGGATGCCTGGGAGCTCGACCGGCACATCGACCAGGCGATGCACGCGCTGAACTGCCCTCCGGGTGATGCCGACGTCTCTATCCTCTCCGGTGGTGAGAAGCGTCGCGTGGCCTTGTGCAAGGTCCTGATGGAGCAGCCTGACCTCCTGTTGCTGGACGAGCCCACGAATCACCTCGACGCGGGTTCAGTGTCGTGGCTCGAGCAGCACCTGAAGGACTACGCGGGCACCGTGATCCTCATCACTCACGATCGCTACTTCCTCGACAACGTCGTCGGGTGGATGCTCGAACTCGAGCGCGGGCGGGCGACCCCGTACGAGGGGAACTACTCGACGTACCTCGAGAAGAAGGCGGAGCGGCTCCGCGTTGGCGAACGCCAGGAGGCGTCGCGGAAGAAGATGCTCACCCGCGAGCTCGAGTGGATTCGCCAGTCCCCGTCGGCGCGGATCGCCAAGAACAAGGCGCGAATCCGCAATTACGAGGCGCTGGTGGCGCAGGAGAGCGAGATGCGCGAGGGCAGCATCAAGCTCAGCATCCCGTGTACCCAGCGTCTCGGCGGCCGCGTCATCGAGTTTTCGGGCATCTCGAAAGCCTACGGTGACAACGTCCTCATGCGCGACATGTCGTTCGAACTACCGGCCGGCGGCATCGTCGGCATCATCGGTGTCAACGGCACCGGCAAGACGACCTTGCTCCGCATGATCATCGGCGAGGAGCAGGCGGACGCTGGCGATATCAAGATCGGCGAGACCGTTGACCTGTGCTACGTGGACCAGTCGCGCGATTCCCTGGCGGCCGACAAGACCGTATTCGAGGAGATCTCGGGCGGGCACGAGACGCTGCGCATTGGCAAGCAGGAGGTGAACGCGCGGGCATACGTATCACGTTTCAACTTTCGCGGACCCGATCAGCAGAAGAAGGTCGGCGAATGTTCGGGGGGCATGCGCAACCGCGTTCAGCTGGCGAAGATGCTCCGCGAAGGCGGCAACGTGATCCTGTTGGACGAGCCGACCAACGACCTCGACATCGAGACCCTTCGCGTGCTGGAAGAGGCGCTTCAGGAGTTTCCCGGCTGTGCGGTCGTGGTCAGCCACGACCGCTGGTTCCTGAACCGGATCGCGACGCACATCATCGCGTTCGAAGGGGACGGGAACGTGCGCAGCTTCGAGGGGGACTACGGTACGTACGAAGCGAAGGTGGCTGAGGAACGCGCCACGGCCGGCATGGGACCGGAGTCCCAGGCGGCCCGTTACCGCAAGATGCGTTGATCAGTCGCGCGGCTCTCTCTTGCCGCCGGTTCTCTGGAGAGCCTTCTCGATCCGCTCCAGTTGTCGGCGCAAATCGCGCAGCTCGGCGCGCATCTCCTGGAGTTCGTCGCCGCCGCCGCCCTGTCTGCGTTCGGGTCGCGCGCCGTCTCCCTCGCGCCTGACCCTATCGGACTGCCTGCGGGCGTTCGCTGCGTCGCGCCTGACCTTGTTGGCCTGTCTGCGGGCGTTCGCTGCGCTGCGCCTGCCCTTGTCGGCTTGCTTGCGGGCGTTCGCTGCGCCGCGTCCGCCCTTGTTGCCCTTGTCGGACTTGTTGCCCTTGTCGGACTTGTTGGGCTTGCGGGGCTTGTCGGGCTTGCGGGGCTTGTCGGACTTGCGGGCGGGCGCCGCATTCTTCTTCGGCTTCGACCGGCCATCGTTCTGTGCGGTCGAACGGACACGCTTGCCATTGACGAAGACCTCGACGCGGATTTCGCCGCCGTCTTGACCGGCCTTGCCGATGAGCTGCGGGATCAGGCGGGCGATATCAGGCATGGAGCCGTTGGAATCAAGTTCGCCACCGATCCAGGCTGAACCATCCGACTCGATGATGACACTGTGATTGTTTACACGCTTGGAGTCCGCCCTACCGGCCTTCCCCTTGGTGCAGCAGGCGCAGCATTCCACGCATCCCTTGCAGTCGTCCTCGCCACCGGTCTTTTCCGTGCGGCGGCGGACGTTGCCTTCGTCATCGACCTCCACGACTTCGACGATCTCGACGGTCTGAGAACTGATGGCCTCCGTGGCCACCGGCTTGGAGATGACAGTGCTCTCTTCCTGACAGGCGGCGGTGCATTCCGCGCCGCTGGTGGCGCCTTCCTCGAGGCAGCACTTGGCGGCGTCGGCCTTCTTGACCACGGTCGTGGCGCCGAAGACCCACCACTAGG
>JABSRK010000327.1 GCA_013213915.1 Planctomycetota bacterium | reverse complement strand
TGGCGCCGCCGGTGCCGTTGGAGCCGATCCATCCGGAACCCGCGTACGGAGCCGAAACGACGTAGTTGAGACCCGTGGCAGCGTCCGAACCATTGCGATAGCTGCTGCCCTGGTCGAACCGTCCCCCCCCGCTGGGCAGGGCTTGGTCGGTGTCGAAGAAGACCCCGTTGGCCGGACCCGTAGCGCCCTGGAAGCTCAGCACCACGCTAGCGATGGACGCGCTCGTGGCCCCGGTATGGGTGATCCTCCAGAACCCGTTGGAGTTGTTGATGTAGGAGTTGGAGCCGTCGCACTCGGCGATGACGCGCGGCGCCGGCTCCCACGTCATCTCGGTGCAGGCGCTGAGGCTGAACCCATCCGAGATCGCCGGGTTGACGGAGTAGAGCTGGCCCGCAAGGAACAGCGCGCCACCCGCGGTGAACGGTAACGAGACACCGCCGGCGGACATGGTCGGCAGCGTGCCGAAATAACCGGTGAACGTCGGGTCGGTCAGATTGAGGTTCACGATCTGCTCGCCGACCGTGATGTAGCCGTTCGCAACGGCCGCGCCAGCGGTCAGGTACAGCTGGTAGGGCTGACCCGCCACGCCGTCGAAGTTCACCGTGTGGTTGGTCCCGGTGACCAGACTCACCTCGATGGGCCCCACGAAGGGGTCGTTCGCGGCGTTACCGTCCACGTCCAGGTGGGCGGTGCCGTTGATCTGCCACGAAGGAGTCGGGAACTGGGGAGCCGGGAACGAGGCCGAGTTGCCGGAGCGGAAGAGATCCAGCATGGCGCCCGTCGGGTCCGGGTCGCTCGAGTCGAACCAGAAGGAGTGCGCAGTGCTCCAACGGAGCGCGTTCGAATTCGGGTTCTGGCTGAACAGCTGATCGACCATCCACACCGCGCCATTGCTGGCCGCGGACGCCATCCAGGCGTTGTTGTCATAGACCTCGTTGCTATGCGACGCCGGCGCGTAGAAACCCTGGTTCGTGATGGTCACCCCCGAGGCGAACTGCACCGAGAACCCGGCGGCCGAGTCGTGGCAGTTCAGGTTCTGCACGCAGTACTCGAAGTGCCAGGTGCCGTTGCCGTTGTCGATACGCTTACAGCCGAGGTTGAACTGGCCACCGTCGGAACCGGGGACCTGCACCGACTGCAGGATGACGCCCGGATCGAGCACGGCCCAGGCCCTGATGGCCGGATCCTCGCGCACCGTCGGGCCGGTGAAGGCGAGGGTGTAGTTGGTCGGACCACCGGTCAGCTCGGAGAGGCGGTAGGAGGCGTTGTTGTTGTTATTGCCACCGAGGGCGTCGCTCGGATCGACGTACTGGGCTTCCGATATATAGGTGGAAGCCGTATCCATGTCCGTGAGGGCGACCTTGAGTCGCCGGTCCGTTCCACCCGACCACGAAGGGTTGGAGGGCGGATACGGGAAGAAACCGGTGGACGGGTTGATCTCGGACCGTGGTCCCAGGGGCGACTGACCGCCGTTCTGGCAAGCGCCGTAGGGGTCGGAGCACTGGATCCCCAGGTGCGTCGTGTTGGGGTAGGGCTGGCACCCACCGCAAGTGTTCAGCTGCAAGGCGCCGAACCCGTGCTTGACCCAGGACATACCGACCATGGTCAGGCGACCATTGTTGGTGGGGTCGTAGCGATACAGCGTTCCGCCCATCACAGGATGCTGGTTGGTGCTCGCAATCCAGGGGAGGGGCATGTTGCCGAGGTTGCAGGACGTCGTCCCCATGGAGAACGCCTCGAAACCATTTTGAGAGTTGTAGTTGCAGGGCCCGGTGATGTCACCGACGATCACATCGGGCTGGGCGACGAGGCCGACACAAAACACGGCCATGAAAAGCACCGCAGCAACTGAGCAACGTAATGAGGTAGAGGGCATTCGGGTAATCTCCGTCTTCAACGAGGGTATGAATGGCACCGGAGAGGGTGCTGGGACCCATTTCAGGCGCAAGTGGAGGTACCCGCATTGTAGTCCAACAGGGGCTTCCCCGCGTCGCACCCCCGTAGGAAGCGAAAAATCACTGGATTGTGAGCGCGAGGAGGTTGCTCTGCCAGAAAAGCCCGGTCGGAAGCAGGGTCCCATCCTCCACCCAAGCCTCCCCGTAGAACGTCAGCCCTGAGAGCCCGGGGTCGGCGGGAACGCTCAGGGTGAGAGCCCAGTTGCCACCGGCATCTGTCACGGGATTCGTGAGGCTCTGACCGAAGATCCCGGAGGGGTCGGCGAGGGCCAGGACCCCCGGGCCGAGGGCGAGATGGGAGTAGTAGGTGGTCGCGCCGACGGTGCCGAGGGGGAAGTTGGCGGACTGGGAACTCGCGAGGACGTAACAAGGCGCGTTGGCGGCCGGAGATTGGAGCAGCAGCGAGAGCGAATTTCCGATCGACGCCGCACCGATGAGATCCAGACAGGCACCGATGGGACACGGGGGCGTTGCAACGGCGCCGTTCTCGTACCAGGCGACCCGATCGTCGAGCATCGAAGCGGAGAGGACGTCGTTGTCGCCGTCACCGTCCAGGTCGGCGGCGTAGACGCTGGAGGCGCCACCCGTGCTGGGGGAGATGGCCTGCTGGGCACCGAAACTGCCGCCGCCCAGGTTTTCGTACCAGGCAATCTGGCCGCCAAATGCAAATCCGGACCCGGAGAGCACGTCCGCGTCCCCGTCACCGTCAAGGTCGGTGGCGTAGACGCTGAAAGCATAAGCTGCACTGGCGGTGATGATCTGCTGGCCACCGAACCCGCTCTGAGCGGCGACACTCAATGACAGCGCAAGTAGGGCTACGAGTGGTCGCATAGTGGGTCTCACCGGGGGCGCGCATCAAGGAAACGGACATATCCAGCGTATCCCTCAAGACGACGTGGCGCGAGAGAAGAGCCGCGCCACCCCCTCCCCCAACGCAAAACGCCCCGAACCCTTGCCGATTCGAGGCGAATCGTGGGCATCAGTGGGCACCGCGCAGTTCCCGAAACGGAGCGCCCACCTTGGTGTCGGGCGAACGTCTACTGGAAGGTGATGCTGGCGATGTTGGAGGGTTCGTAGGCGCCGGTCGGGCCCTGCTGGATGCCCATGCCCCACCAGGTGGTGCCGGAGAGGAACGGCAGCGCACCCAAGCCGGGGATGGCCATCGAGAAGCTGCCGGTGCTGTCGAGCGTGCCGCCGAAGAGCGGGTTCCCGGACAGGCCGAGGCCCAATTGTGTCCACACATCGGAGAAGGAGATGTGAAGGCCAAAGGGCCAACCCATTCCCGGTGCGGCGGCGTTCAACGGGTCGTTGGACTGGAGCATGAAGTAGGGAGCAAGCGGAGTGCCAGAGTCTAAGCTGACCACGCCGTCATTGGCGAGGAGAGAAACCGCGTAGGTTAACCCTGGAGCGGTCGGTACGGACACGATGGTGATAGCAGTCGACACGACCGCGCTCCAATCGCCGGAGTTGTCTTGAGCGCGGGCTGCGACCGTCATGACGCCGAGAGGCAAGTTCGTCGTCGGCAGGGTCAGGGCCCATCCGTTCGAGGTCAGAACGCCTGTTCCGATCAGCTGCGCTTCTCCCGCGCTGACCACGCCCGTCCCAGTCATGTCGTTGAAGAACTGAACAGCGGTGACGATTCCATCCGGATCCGACGCTCCGATTGCACCCAGTGTCACCGTCGTGCCGTGGGGAACCATGGACGCGCTTGCTGACAGAGAGGCGATGACCGGGGGTGCATTGGGGCTCACCGATTGCACCTGCGTGTACGAACCGCCGAGGTCCTCCCGACCTGTGCTGATTTGCGACAGGTGCAGCGGCTGATTCGATCCGAGGTCGCCGAGGAACAAATCGTAGGTCCCGGTTCGATTACTCGAAAAACCAATCGTGTTTCCGCCGACGTCAAACGGATCGGAGTCGTCGGCACGTGGATCGTTGAAAACGGCGCGTGACGTCGTGTTCGTCCCGATGTCGTAGATGTAGATCTGGCTGTTGTACACGGCAGGCCCGAACCACCGACTGTATGCCACGAGGTTCGGGCCGATGAACCATGGGTAGATCTCCTCCAACCCAGGCACCGCGGCAGCACAGCTACCGCCAGATCCACAGATCGGTCCCGCACCATCCGACATGGCAAGC
>JABSRK010000326.1 GCA_013213915.1 Planctomycetota bacterium | reverse complement strand
TCCTGCGCGCGGGACTGGGTTTGCCGCCCCGTGGCCTTCGGATCGTGATCATGCCGGCCCTGCTGTTCGGCACGATCCCCGTCGCGTTCGAACTGGCCGCGTTCGCCGGTCTCTCCCGCACCGTCTTCGACCGCTGGGACCTGTGCATCCTCGCCGGCTTCCTGATCGCGGCGGTATCACCCGCGGTCATCCTGCCCACGATGCTGACCCGGAAGGACCTCGGTCACGGCGCAACCCGACTGGTCCCGGACCGCATCATCGGCCAGACGGTCGTCAACGCATTCATAGCGCAGATGGGGATACTGCTCCTTGTCGACGTGGTCACGAATGACGCCGACGTGGTCCGAACCCTGACCCTGCTCCCTGCCACACTGCTCGGCGGAGTTCTCGTCGGTGTCGCCGCAGGATGGCTGCTGCGGATCGACCCGCTCCTCGAACGCTCCGGCTCGCGCGGCAACGTCCGCGTCGCCGCGTTTGCCGCGCTCGCGACCGCCATGGCCGTCTACTTCGGATGTGGGGAGCTCGGCCTCGAAACCGTGTTCGCGACCCTCGCGCTCGGGGTGGTCCTCCGTCGCCGCCTCGACCGGCACGAGCCTCGCCTGCGGGCGGAACTGCGGCGCGTGTGGAGCGTGGCTGAGATCGTCCTGTTCGTGAACTTGGGGTCGCAGATCGAACTCGCCACTCTGATCGAGGGCGCAAGCGTGGTCCTGCTGCTCGGCATCATGGCCGCCGCGCTCGCGGTCCGACTCCTGGTCGCCCACGTCCTGACGCACCGCACCGCGCTCACCCCACGCGAACGCACGTACACGACCGTCTCGCACGTCCCCAAGGCGACGATCCAGGCCGTGTTCGGCGCCTACCCACTATCGAAGTTCCTCGAGAGCCGCCCCGACGATGTCGTCCTCGAAGCTGCCGGGCAGACGCTCCTCGTGGCGGCGGTGATCGCCATCGTGGCCACGGCGCCGCTGGGCGCCGTCCTGCTGGACCGGCTCGGCGGACCTCGGCTGGATCGGGACTAGGCAGCGGCCTCGCGGCGAGTCCCCTACTCGGGACGCCCATCCTTGATCGTCTTGGACACCTCACCCAGGATCGGGAACCGTCCGACGGTCTTCTTGTCGAAGACCCGTTCACCGTCCACCACGACCTGGAAGATCCCCCCGGACCCCTCTACGAGGCGCGCGTCCACCCCGAACGCTTCGCGCAATTCGGCGGCCAGCCCGGTCGCCATCGGGCGGTAGTTTCACTGCTTGCAGAACGTGATCTCGAGGTCCATCTCTGCCTCCTTCGCCATGGTAGCGGTACAGTCGGCTGGTGTCCGGGAACTACCATATGCACATCGTTGGCGGCGGCCCAGCCGGCGCCTGCTGCGCCATGCGCCTCGCGGAGTGGGGACGCAGGGTCGCGCTCGAGCATCACGCCCACGACGCCCCGACCCTTCCCCAGGAAACCCTCGTGGATAGCGCGCGGCCGCTCCTCGAAGCGTGGGGCCTGCTCGAGTTGGTCGCGACGCGCTGGCCCGGCACGCCCCGGCATGCCGTGATCTGGGGCGACGACACTGTGCGGTGGCGCGTCGGCATCGACGCCTCTCCCGGATACAAGGTGGTCCGAAAAGAGCTCGACCATCTTCTGCGCGCGCGCGCCGCCACGGCCGGCGTGGAACTGGTGCCCTCGGCCGACGCCGAGATCACGGCGGTGGCGACCGGCAAGACCGCGCCCCCTGGACGCGCGGGCACCGTCACGGTCCGAGCGCTGCCCAAGACCGTGGCCCTCTTCGGGCTGGTCGACACCGCGGACTCCTGGACGGACACGACCGTCATCGAGGCCGTCCCCGAAGGGTGGTGGTGGTGGCTGCCGCTCGGAGACGGGGTCGCCAGCCTCGCGCTCATCGCCGACGCCAGCGACACCCGGGTGCGCGGCTCCGAAACGGTCGTCGCGTCCGCTCGCGAAGCCGCGCAGGGGCCCGCGCGCATGCTCGCACCTGCCGAGTGGCACGGGATGAACGCGACGCCGCGGCTGAGGACTTCACGGCAAGGGCATGTCCTCGTAGGTGATGCGGCATCGACCATCGACCCCCTGTCGAGCCAGGGCGTCGAGAAGGCCCTCGCCTCGGCAGAGGAGGCCGCTTACGCCGTCAACACCATGCTGGCCTGTCCGGATGACCGGGAGGCGGTCCTCGAGCATCACGCCAGCTGGGAACGAGACCTGTTCGAGGCGCACGCGCGCCGCGCCCTGGACTTCTACGGACGGGAACGGCGATTCCCTGACGCCACGTTCTGGAAGACGCGGCACGCGGCCCTCGATAGCGAGGCCGCTCCACAAGACGACGAACTCCCCGAGCGCCTCGCGCCCGCGCCCGATCTGGTGTCGCGAACAGCCTGGCGGCGGGGAGATCGGGTTCTCGTCCCAGAACCCGGTTGGACGGTCGGAGACGCCGCGCCCCTCGCGCGCGTAGCGGACGTCGCCATCGGGACCCTGATAGAACTCCTCGGAGACGGAGCGTCCATCGACGACGTGATCCGTGGGGCCGCGTCGCGTCCAGAGCTCTTCCTCTCGACGCCGAAGCGCGTCGAGGGCGCGCTTCGGCAACTCTACCGGCGCGGGTTCCTGGCCGGGGTGTAGGCCATCAACCAGTCCGTGTACCGCCGGTTGAGGCGGACACGGTCACCCGCGAGGCCGTTCCCCTGGCACCAAAACGCCAGGTCGCCAGCCGACTGCGCCATCTCCGCCGCTACGTCGCGGTAGCGCGTTTCGAACAATTGACCGCACGCCCCTCCAGCGACGGCGAGACACGCGACGAGAATCCCCAGGCCAGCCTTCATGAACCCGAAGACGTTACCAATCTAGCCAGGAAACCGGTGACGTGGGCCACGGCGAAGCTCGAACCGGCCCACCGCACGGGCGCGATACCGGGCAATTCAGGCGGGTGTGGTGACGCGTGCCACCATCCTCCGTCCCGGACGGGGGCAGCGCGCTCCACAGCCTGATCGGCCACCACACCCTCGGCCCCCTCGAGGGCGCCGGGGTAGCTCGGCCGCCCCTGGAAGTCAGCCGGAGCCACGATTCGGATGCCGCTCATGGAGGCCGTGCACAACAACTTCTCGAGAGGGTCCTTCCACTCGAGGTTCGGCGTGCCCAGGCTGAGGTTGACGAGATCGGGCTGAAGGCCGATGGCGTGCTCGATCGCAAAGAGGACCGTCTCGAACGGGCACTCTGGACGTTCATCGAACACCTTGATCGAGTACAGGGAGGAGCCGGGAGCATGCCCGAAAATGGTCGACACCACCGCTGTACCGTGTCCGAGTCGGTCGACCTGCTCTCCCGGTTCCGCCTCGCCCCGCGCGTTGAACGTGGGGCCACAAACGACATCGCCCATCCCCCGCACGTGGGGATGGGCAATCTTGACTCCGCTGTCGATGACAACCACGCGGGCGGGACCGTCCCCCCGATCAGCCATCGACGACGTGGATCCCCCCTCGCAGGATCTCGCCCGGCATCTCCACCGTCTTGACGTGGTCCAGGTTCTCGTCGAACACCCAGAACTCGTGGCCGCGACCAATCAAGTAGGCCTTGGTCCCGTCCGGGGAGAAGGCCGCGAGCCCGAGGCCGTTCCGAACGATCGACCGCTTCTCGGCGAGCTTCTTCCCCTTCTCCATGTCCCAGAGCACCAGGTTCACTGTCGGGTCACCGGCGAGATTGCCGCGACCGCCCCGTCCAACGGATGCGATGCCCCGCTTGCCGTCCTTGGAGAGCCGCCAGGAAGAAGAAGACGGGGCCCAGCCCCACTCGGTGATCTTGGTGACCTTCTTCTCCTTGATGCTCACATCCACGAGTCCGTAGATCGTACGGCTGGTCTTCACCGGGTCCCGCATGCTGTACACGAGTCGGTACGCGTCGGGGTTCTTGTGGTTGAAGAGGTCGGTGCCGCGCACCGAGATCGGCCCCATGCCGGTGTAACGCGGCGTCTTGAGGTCGATCTCCCCCTCCGTCTTCAGCGTCTCCGGATCCACGATCTTGATGTTGCCGTCGGCGAAGACGTGCCACTTGGTGCCGCATGGGCTGATCCTCGCGCCGGATCGGATCGCGCGAGGCAGCTCCTTCATCTTCTTCTCGATCTCCGATTCTTCCCGGTTGTAGAGGAGCCACTCGGGGTCGAGC
>JABSRK010000325.1 GCA_013213915.1 Planctomycetota bacterium | reverse complement strand
ACCGAACACGTACATCAACTCGGTCGGGTTGTTGCCGGTGACGCCATGCAGGTGGATCCAGAAACCGACGGTCCACGAGCCGGATCCGAGGTTCGTCACCCAGCCGGTGTTGACCCGGTTTCCACCCGACGTGTTGGTGACGCCAGCCAGGCTGCCGCCGAACTGACCACCCGATGCGGAGAGCTGGTGCCCCGTGATCGAGGGATTCGTTGATCCCTGGCCCGGCACCGCAATGTTCGAGGTGCTCGAGCCGCTACCTTCGTTGAACTTGTAGTAGATGATCTCGGGAACGCTCTGTCCGGCGACGAGACTGGCAAGCAACAGGACGGGGAGCGCGATCCGGACGCAAGTGGGCATCCGTATGATGGACATAGGTGTTCTCACGGCAGCTTGTCTATGGGGGGGTAGGGCGGGGTTCCGGCGACCAGGTGCGGGCCCATTCTAAACCGAAGCACCAGGGGCGGATCCACCCGAAGGGCCCGTAAAAAGCAAAAGATCAGGCAATCACCTCGGAAATGGGCTGAGCCCCCTCCACGCCAACAAGTCGCTGATCAAGCCCTCCATAGAAGTAGCTCAGGCCGTTGGGGTCGAGCCCCAGCAGCTCCAACATGGTCGCGTGCAGGTGCTTGACGTGATAGCGGTTGCCAACAGCGGCGCTCCCCAGCTCGTCCGTTTGCCCCACCGACACGCCACCTTTGACGCCACCCCCCGCCAGCCACATCGTGAACCCATAGCTGTTGTGGTCGCGCCCTGTCCCTTTCGCATATTCGGCGGTTGGCTGCCGACCAAACTCGCCACCCCACACGATGAGCGTCTCGTCCAGCATCCCCCTGCGCTTCAGGTCGTTGATCAAACCCGCGATGGGCTTGTCGGTCTCCCCCGCGTGCAACGTGTGGTTCTTGACGAGGTCGTTGTGGGCGTCCCACGTTGATTCGACGTGATTCCCGCCAGAGTAGATCTGGATCATCCGCACGCCCCGCTCCACCAGGCGTCGCGCCAGCAGGCACTGACGGCCGAACACATTCGTCCTCTTCTCATCGACGCCGTAGAGCGCCTTCGTCTCGGCCGATTCACTGTCCAGATCGACGGCTTCAGGCGCCGTCGCCTGCATACGATACGCAAGCTCGTAACTCGCCATCCGCGAGGCCAGCGCATCGTGCCCCCCCACACGTTCCAGGTGCTCCCGGTTGTATTCCTGCAACGTGTCGAGCATGCGACGCTCCATGGGTCGACTCACGCCCTTCGGATTGTCGAGATCGAGAATCGGCGTCCCCTCGGCACGCACCACGGTCGCCTGATAACGCGCTGACATATACCCGCTGGACCAGTTCTTGGCGCCGCTGATCGGCCCGCCCCGAGGGTCGAGCATGACCACGAATCCCGGAAGGTTCTCGCTCAACGCCCCCAGCCCGTAGTTGACCCATGTCCCGATGCACGGGCTGCCGGACAGGATCCTCCCCGTGTTCATCTGCAGCATGGCTGATCCATGGATCGGTGAGTCCGCCGTCATGGAGTGAAGAAACGCGATGTCATCGACACACGTAGCAACGTTCGGAAACAGGTCGGAGACCCACTTGCCACACGCGCCGTACTGCTTGAACCTCCACCGCGGCTCGACAATGCGCCCCTCGTTCTTGTGGCCGCCGCGTCCGAAGGTCTTCACCTTCACCGTCTTGTCGTTCATGCCGTTGAGCGTCGGCTTGTAGTCGAACGTGTCGATGTGGCTGGGCCCGCCATACATGTAGAGGAAGATCACGGCCTTCGCCTTGGGGACTCTCGGCGCCGCCATCGGGAGCGAGCCGTCGCGCCCCATCATCGCCGCCAGAGCGGCACCGACGAATCCACCGCCGCTGTCGAGGAGAAATCCCCGTCGCGTTCGCCGCAGGATTCCGTGTTGTATTCGTGGGTCCATCATCGGAGGTACAAGAACTCGTTCAGGTTGAGAGCCACCACGCAGAATCGCGTCAGCGCCGTCTCCGCATCCAGCCCGTCGCCGTCGCGAAGATCGTCGCACAACTTCCTCCCTCGCGCGATTTCATCCGGACGCGGAACCCGCTGCAGCACCCGCGACAGCGCCAACACGATCTGCCCCTGGAGATCACCCGGATGGCGAGTCGCAAGGTCCTTCGCAAACGCACGGGCCTGCTCGTTGGAGAACGTGCTGTTCATCAGCGACAACGCCTGCGTCGGCTGGTTGGTCGTGAACCGCACCGGGCAGGTGAAATCCGTGTCGGCCGCGTCGAACGTCGCAAGGATCGGCAAGACCAGCGAACGCTTGACGTGCACGTACACACTTCTGCGAGCTTGCAGCCGAGGAGGGGAAACCGGCCACCCATCGCCTGGCCGCGACTGCCCCGCGAGCACGTCCCGTGAGATCTTCGGATACACACTCGGGCCATAGACCTCACGATTCAGTTGGCCCGTGACTGTAAGGATCGCATCACGGACCTCCTCGGCCGACAGCCTTCGCAGGTCAAACCGCCACAGCAAGTCGTTCCCGGGATCAACACGCTCCGAGCGCGGGTCGTCCACGTGCGCCTGCTTCCACGCGTTCGATGTGAGGATCAGACGGTGCATTCGCTTCAGGCGGAATCCGCCGCGCACGAATTCACTGGCGAGCCAGTCCAACAACTCGGGATGGGTCGGTGGGCGACCCTCTAGCCCGAAGTTGTTCGCCGAGTGCACGATGGGCCGACCGAAGTGGTGCTGGAACACGCGGTTCACCATGACCCGGGGAGTGAGCGGGTTGTCTTCGCCCGCGATCCACCGCGCGAACGCCAGGCGCCGCCCTGTAGAGGTGCCGCTCTTGGGAGGCACGATGGGAGGATTCGCCACCCCGAGAACCCTGGGGAAACCCGGCTCGACGCGTCTGCCCTTCACGTGCGGGTTGCCACGAATCAGAACATGGGTCTCTCGCGACCGGGCGCCGTACTCCTTCACGCAGAGGGCCTGGGCCAGGGCAGCCGGAGGACGACCACGAAGATCGCGACGACGCTTGGTCAGGCGCACGTAATCCTTCACTTCCTTGCCGGTCAGGGCCGATCCCCCGCGCTTCTCGATCAGCGCGACGCGGTTGCGCTCGTGCTTGAACTCCTCGTGCTCGACGGGCGTGAAGTCGGGCTTGACCTTGGCCTCGATGGCACCCAGTCGCGTATCGACGTCGGCCAGGTCCCGCTTGTGCTCGGCCACGACCCCCGCGTGACGCTCACGTTCGTCGACGGAAGCCACGACCCGTACGGACGCATCGACAACGGTGCCGTGAGCCCGGACGCCGTAGCGCCGGATGTTCCGCATGAAAGCGAGCATGCGGTAGTAGTCCGCCTGCGGGATCGGGTCGAGCTTGTGGTCGTGACACCGAGCGCAGTTCATGGTGAGCCCGAGGAAAGCCTGGGCTGTGGTGGCGACGATGTCGTCCAGATCGTCGTACAGCGCCTGCTCGGGATCAGCCGGCTCGTCATCCCATTGCCCCAGCCTGTAGTAACCGGTGGCGATGATTGTCTCGGCCGTGGCGTCGTCCAACTCGTCGCCCGCGAGCTGCTCGAGGATCATACGATCGAAGGGCTTGTCCTCATTGAGCGACCGGATCACCCAGTCGCGGTACTTCCAGACGAAGGGCTTGGCGCCGTCTCTCTCGAAGCTGTTGGTCTCGGCGTAGCGAACGACGTCGAGCCAGTGACGACCCCACCGTTCCCCGTAGTGAGGTGAGGCGAGCAGCCGGTCTACCAGCCGCTCCCAGGCATCCGGAGCGTCGTCAGCCAGAAACGCCGCGACCTCTTCCGGCGAGGGCGGCAAACCGGTCAGGTCGTGGTACACCCGGCGGATCAGGGCCTGGCGATCAGCCTGCGGCGCCGGGCGCAACCCGGCCCGCTCCAGCTTGGCGAGGACGAACGCATCAAGCGGGTTCACGACCCACGAACCGTCGGCCACGGCAGGCAACGCCGGCCGGCGAACCGGCTGGAAGGCCCAATGCGCCCGCGTCTCGTCGTTGATCTGGGGCGTCTTCGCGTGGGCAACGACGGTTGGCCTGCTGGCCTCGAGCGCGGGGTCGAACGGGGCGCCCAGTCGGGCCCACCGCGTCAGGATCTCCACATCCGCTCCGGGCAGCTTCGCCTTCGGCGGCATCTCGAATGTCTCGTAGTTGACCGCGCGTACGAGCAGGCTGTCGCGCGGGGT
>JABSRK010000324.1 GCA_013213915.1 Planctomycetota bacterium | reverse complement strand
GAACTCTTCGAGACCCTGACCCTCGTGCAGACGAGCACCATGCGCCCCATACCGATCATCTTGTTCGGAGAGGATTACTGGCGCCGCGTGATCGACTTCGAGGCGTTCGTCGAAGAGGGCACCATCGACCCCGAGGACGTTGACATCTTCTCCTTCGCCGAGACGGCCGAGGAGGCCTGGCACATCATCACAAGTTGGTACGAAGAGCACGGTCCACCGGTGACGAACCCGATCACGCGATAACCGTGGGGGGCTGACGCGCTCGGGGGCCCGCTCTCCGATGCGTGCTGAGCCGATCGAGTTCCGCGCGGCTGTGGCGTCACGCCATCCAGTATGATGGGGCGGTCGTCTCAGCCCTCTTCATCTGGACGCCGCACATGAAGATTCCCGTTGCCGTCCTCGTCCTGGCGCTCGCGCTGCCTTCGCAGCAGGTCACCGTCAATGGCCTGACCGGTCACGTCGACGTTCCCCTGTTGTCGACCCTGGCGCTGCAGCTCACCGGACCTGCGGGGTTGCCGCATCACTGGGGGATCAGCACCGACCCAGGCCCGTCCAACGTGCTCGGCGTCACCGTCCCGCTGGGTATTACACCCGGACTTCTTGACCTTGGGATGGGCACGCCGATGCACCCGACTGGCATGCGGACATGGAGCGTCGCGGTTCCGCTCGAGCCGGCACTGGTTGATCTCACGGCGTACATGGCCGCGTTGTTCTTAGACCCATCGGCTCCGTCGGGCGTTCTGGTGACGAATGGCGTCTCGTTTACATTGACCGGCACCGCTGACGCCGGCCCCGACGTCGCGACGTTCGTGAACGACGGGACCGTGCTCTCCGGAGCGGGCAACCGTGACCCCTTCACGGGCATGCTGCCGCCCGGTACGACGTTCCAGTGGTTGGTCGTCTCGGGGCCCGCAGGCGCGGCCGCGAGCCTTGACGAATCGCAGAGCGAGTTCCCCTCGTTCACTGCCGACACGCCGGGGATGTACACGCTCGAGGCGCAGGTCGCGGGCCCCACCATTCTCGGCACCGACACATGTGACGTGTACGTGTACGACTTCCGGTGGAATCACGATCGGTCCGGGGACTTCGTGACCGCATTTACCGGTATGTCGGGGACGGCGGTCGGCCCTCCGGGTTGGTCGGTCTCGATCAACGGCACCCCGGTCACCCTGGTCTTTGGCGACCAGTGGTTCGGAGGCGTGATCACGCCCACAGGGGTGATGGAGACGGTCGTCGCCGAGTTGACGACCCCCGGCGGCCAGAAGCTGCGCACGGCGCGGCCCATCACGGTTGCGACCGGGCTGCCCCTGAGCGTCCCTGTAAGCCAGTCTGTCGGTGTCCGTTTGCGCTCAGGCGGTCTCGATGGGCTCGAGCCGCTCATCGAGACGGAGCTGGCGAACCTCGACTACAACTCCATCGTGACGAGTATCGGGACGATCAATGCGGTCAATGGTGCGCCGTTATTCAGTGCCAACATCACGCCGACCAGCGGCAGCCTCAGCACGTCGAACATCGAGTTCGAGTTGACGCCCGATAACGGCCACGTGGACATCGCTGTGACATTCCACAACGTCCATGTGGACGTGGACGTCACCGGCGTGCTCGTGTTCGTGAGTTACAGCGACCAGGCTTCAATTGACGCTTCGTCGGCGACGATGACGGGTGAGCTGACGTTCACACCTAGCGTGACCGGCGCTCTGGAGATCCAACTCACGAATGTCCATGCGACGCTGAACAACTTCAATTTCACGCTGTCGGGTTTCCTCAACGGCCTCGTGCAGATCGGCTTCATACAGGATGCCATCCGGGACACCGTCGAGTCTTCTCTCGAATCCACGGCTCCCGACATCGTCGCGTATATCAATCCGCTGCTCTCGGACTTCGCGTTCAATCTCGACCTCTCCCAGTACGGGATCCCCGTCCAGGTAGAGTTCCCCATGGACACGGCGTTTTACGACATCGACGGGGTGACGCTGTGCAACACCTCGCGCGCTCTGCCCCTGTCCATCGGTCCAGAGTCTCCTCCCCTCGATCGTTACCGCGAGTCCTCGGCTACGGCGCTCACGTTTCCCCTGACGACGACCTCGGGGGTGTCCTACGGATTCAGTCTCTGCATCAATGACGACCTCTTCAATCAGCTCCTCGCCGCGTTTGTCGCGTCCGGCACGCTCGACCTCGATATCACCGGGATGCTGGGGACGGGGGCTCAGGCGATCACGTTGACGGCAGGCTTCATGCATCTGCTCGTGCCAGGGTTTGGTTTCGGGAAGCTCGATCCGAATATGCCGCTCACGTTGCGGCTGCGGCACCGGAACGCGCCGGTTGTGGAGTTCACGCCGGGCCAGTCCGACCACGGGAAGCTGCACATCGGCGGTGTTCGCATCGACATCGAAGCCGAACCACAGCCCGGGGTTTTTCTTCCCGTCGCATCGGTCTCGGTTTCGGGTACCGCGAACGTGTCCCTCACCGTCGCGGCCGGGACGACCGAAGTCGGCCTCGCGATCGACGGAAATTCGATCGCGACAACGTTCTTCACGCGCCGCGAGATGGCCGGGAGCAACCCGGGCCCAGCGCTTCAGGGGCTGTCGTTCCTGATGCAGTTCTTGCTGCCTTCGATCGTCGAACCGTTGGCGGTGGTGACGATCCCAGCGCCGCCTATCGGGATGGTGTCCGTCCTCGGTGTAACGGGCTCGACAGCGTGGTCTGACTACATGTGCGCTTACTTCAACGTGCAGTAGGCGCGCGTTCTGTTGCTCTCGTTGGCGATACGAGGGGAAACACGCAGTGACGATGCCGCGTCGAGAAGGAGCACCACACCTGCGACGACTTCAGGAGTTGATGCCACGCTTCGTGCTCGTGGGCGCTGTCCTTTTACTTGCGGCGTGCGGGGATACGACAAGCTCGCCTGCCCCCACGGAGCCATCGGTTGCAGTAAGGGAGCCGCTCCGGCTTCTCGGGCGTTGCATGGGGACGACGTGGAGCGTCCGCGTTCCCGCGACCCATGGTGGGAACGAGGGTCTGCTCCGCGCGGCGATAGGGGAGACGCTCGAGGCCGTCGAACAGGAGATGTCGCACTATCGCGAGGACTCGACGATCTCGCGTTTCAATCGTCGCAGCGGGTCGACCTGGTTCCCCGTATCAAAGGAGTTTGCGCGGCTCGTGATGCGCGCGGATCACGTGTTTCGGGAAACCAACGGCGCCTTCGACGTTACGTGTGCTCCCCTCGTCGACCTGTGGGGGTTTGGGCCGAAGAGCGGTGATGCACGCGTTCCCACCACCGCCGACATCGCCGCGGCCATGAATCGAACGGGATCGCGTCACCTGGACGCGCGGGCAGCGCCACCGGCGCTGAGGAAGCACATCCCTGAACTGGAACTCAACCTCTCTGCGATCGCCAAGGGTCACGCGGTGGATCGCGTCGGACGGATGCTCGTGGATCGCGGTATTCGAGACTGGCTGGTCGAGGTCGGAGGTGAGTTGAAGATCGCGGGGGAGAGGGCCTCCGGCGTCTCCTGGACGATCGCCATCGAGCGTCCGCTGGCATCGGGCCGCCTCGCCCATACCGCGCTGGAGGTCGAAGACATCGCTGTCGCGACCTCCGGCGACTACCTCATCTTCTGGGAGCACGAGGGACGGCGATTCTCTCATATCATCGACCCGCGAACCGGACGACCGGTCAGGCACGACACAGCGAGCGTCTCGGTCTTTGCAAGCACCTGCGCTGAAGCCGACGCCTGGGCCACCGCGCTTCTCGTCCTGGGGGCCGAGAGGGGGCTCGAACTTGCTGACACGCTTGGCCTCGCGGTGAGCTTCGTGGTTCGTACGACGGCGGATCAGTTCGACGTGAAGACGTCATCCGCGTACCGGAGGCGATACGGAGATCGGTAGCGCGTGTCCTCTACGCCCCTCCTATCAGGAGGGATCGACCGACTCGTGGGCGAACAGCAACGTTGCGAGCGCGGCGGCGGCGCCGAGGAGGATCAGGAGAACGATCACGTTCACGAACATGGACAGGCGTGTCGCCTGGTCGAACCGTTCGGCGACGACGAAGTTCTCTTGTGATCCGGCGCTGCTCTGCAGGCGGGTGCGCAGGGACACGGTGCGTGGAGGGAGCACCAGCCACGCATACAGGGTCGCCGTGAGGGCGAGAGCCGTGAGCCCCATGAATGTCCAGGTAGG
>JABSRK010000323.1 GCA_013213915.1 Planctomycetota bacterium | reverse complement strand
CCGAGGAGGCGATCAACGTCTATGCCTGCACCTCGAGCGATGACTCGATCCGCGTTGATATCAACAATAACCTGGTCAACGCTGTGAGCGCGTGCCGCGGCAGCGCCGGCGACTGCCAGGAAAGGCGCTGCGGCTTCCTCGACCCGGGCATGAACAAGATTACCACCTACGTCTGGGAGGGCGGAGGCGGCTGGAATATGCGCTTCGCTCTCGAGACCCTCGATGGCATCAAGCTCACGATTCGCGAGGGGGAATTCGTCGCGATCATGGGCCCGTCTGGCTCGGGCAAGTCGACGGCTCTCAACCTTCTTGGGTGCCTCGACCGGCCGACCTCGGGGGCGTATCTCCTGGGGGGCAGGGACGTGGCGACCATGTCGGATGACGAACTCTCGACGATTCGCAGCGAGCGGGTCGGGTTTATCTTTCAGTCGTTCAACCTGGTCTCTTCGCTGACCGTGCTCGAGAATATCGAGGTGCCGCTGTTTTACGCGGGCTGGAGCGGGCGGAAAGCCCGGGCTCGTTCGCTCGAACTGGCCGAGCGGGTGGGGCTGGGTGATCGCGGGGGACACCGTCCGACGGAGCTCTCCGGAGGACAGCAGCAACGGGTCGCAATCGCGCGTGCGTTGGCCAACAACCCGACGATCATCCTCGCCGACGAGCCGACCGGCAACCTCGACAGCGCTACGGGACTCGAGATCATGGGCATGCTGAGAGAGTTGTCGGCCGAGGGGCGGACCATCATCATGGTCACGCACGAGGACCATGTGGCGGCGCAGGCGCGGCGCATCGTCACGTTCATAGACGGCCTCATCCAGAGCGATCGGGAGGTCGCATGAGCCGCATCTGGCGTATCAGCCGTCTCGGGGCCCGCAGTCTCATGCTGCACCCGCTGCGTTCGTTTCTCACGGCGCTCGGCATCATCATCGGCGTGGGGACCGTGATCTACATGCTGGCCATCATCGAGGGCCGCGCCGAGGAGACGCAACGCAAGATTCGCGCGCGTGGAGCTTCCAACATCCTGATCAAGGCCAAGCAGCCATCAGAGGAAGGGAACTCGAGCCAGAGCCGTTCTCGCATGGTCACGTACGGGCTGACCTGGGAGGACGCGGCCGCCATTGGGGACGCGCTCCAGTATGCGGAGATTATCGTTCCCGTCCGGGAAGTGAATGGCACGATCTACCGGAACGAATTCAGCTCCGACACGGTGGCCTTTGCGACGGTGACCGAGTATCTGCAGATCACGCGCGCCAAGGTCGTCCATGGGCGCTGGTTCTCGGAGCTCGAGGCTCAGAAATCGGATGCGGTGATCGTCCTCGGCACCGACTTGCGCAAGCGCCTGTTCCAGTATCGCGATCCTCTCGGCGAGACCGTGCGGATCGGGAGCAAGGTGTTCACGGTGATCGGTGTGTTGGGCGCTACGATCACCAGCGACGAGCGCGAAGGGCAGGTGCGTGACCGCGCTGGCTACATTCCTATGTCGTCGGTGCGCGAGCGATTTGGTGAGCGCAACGTCAAGCGGTCGTCGGGTAGCGTCGAGATCGAGCAGGTGGACTTGCACCAGCTCATCGTCCAGGTCGAGCATCTCGATCAGGTTCTTGGGACGGCGCGTGCGATCCAGACGCTCCTCGATCGCAGCCACAAGAAGCAGGACTACGAACTCGATGTCCCCCTGAAGCTCCTCTCCGAGGCAGAGGAGGAGGCACGTCGTTCGAAGAACCTCTTCGGCTCGATCGCGGCTATCAGTCTGCTCGTCGGCGGCATCGGTATCATGAACATCATGCTGGCGAGTGTCACCGAGCGGACGCGCGAGATCGGCGTGCGCCGAGCTCTCGGCGCGCACCGCCGCGATATCACGCTCCAGTTCCTCGTCGAGACTCTGATCCTCTCGGTCCTTGGTGGCGTGGTCGGCATCGTCGGAGGCGTCGCCGCGACCCAGATCCACGAAGCCCTGATCCCCGACGACCCCGAGACAATCATCACCACCGAGAGCGTCGTCCTCGCCTTCGGGATTTCGGCCCTGGTCGGCATCCTGGCGGGTCTCTACCCGGCGATCCGCGCCGCGCACATGGACCCGATCGAGGCGCTGCGCCACGAGTAGCCGTCAGCGGTCAGAGCCCGGCTCGCTGGATTTTGCGAGCGGACGCGGGGAGACCAGAGGTGACCCCCGCCGGCATCCCTTGGTGGAGCTAGGGGATGTCGAGCCAGGTGAGGAGCATGCTCGGGCTTGCGCCCGGGACGGACACCTCGACGACGCTGCCACCCGCGCCCGTGAACGGAAGGGGGATGCCGCTCAACGGCTGGGTGATGAGCGGGACGATCTGCTGCACGATGGAGTTGATGCCACCGAGCGCGCCGGTCGCATTCGCGCCGGCGATGGCTCCGCCGGCGGTTGCCGTGACCGTGATCGTGCCCGGCGTCAGCGTCAGCGAGCCGGCCGTGGGGTCGATCGTGATCGTCAGGGCGGCAGACGTGGTGACCCCCACCTCGAGCACCGGGACCTGGATGCCTGCGGCGGGCTCGGCCACGAAGATGAGGCGCTGGTTGCCGATGCGCAGGGACGCGGCATCGCCCGTGGCCGAGAAAGCGATAGCGGGGGCGGTGGTCTGACGGACGCGGAGCGTCACCGGAGTGCTGGCGGGGAACGCATCGAATCCGGCGCCCGGCAGGGTCATGGCCAGCGCGCTCGCGCTGATCGGTGTCCCGCCCAGGTCGGTGAGGTCGAGATCGAGCGCGCCCGCGATCGTCAGCGCGGCCAGCGACTGGTTCATCAACTCGTCGTCGACGCCGAGCGCGAAGTCGTATGCGACCCCGTTCACCGCGGTCGTCGGGCCGAACGTAGGCACCGATCCGGGAGTCGTGAGGTAGTCGGTGATGGCTGGGGCCGTAGGTGACGTCTGGGTCGGCGTCGCCAGAATGTCGTTCGCGAGCGTCAGGCCGTCCGTGTCGTAGCAGACGGAGTTGAGCGGCAGATCGATCTGCATGGGGATGCCCGACGCTGACAGATCGACGGTCAGGGCGAGGCCGGCGAGCACCGGATTGAGGGCCGTCGGAATGACGGTGAGAGCGCTTTCGAACGCGGTGGCGAGCGCGGTTTCCACCGCGGGTTGGACGAGCCCGAAGAACAGGCCCAGGATGCCCGTCACCTGCATGTTGAAGTTGACGAAGCTGGCGCTCGTGTTCTGCAGCGTGGTCTCGATACCACCCTGGGCATTCAGGGCGATGATCATCTCGCCGGTGATGATGACGGAATCGGCTGTGATCGTTGCGGTCTCGCTGTACGCACCTCCGAAGAGCTGGGTCCCCGTGATGTCCGCCGTGATGGACAGGGTGTTGAGCGTAATGGCTACGCCGATGGCGCAGTTGGCCGGGAACAGGTCGAAGTCGACGGTGGTTGGGTCGAAGCTCGCGCCCGTGAACGTGAGGTTCGCGGTGAAGATGCCCGAGGGGATGATGGGGATGGTGGGAATGGCGGTGAACAGGGCGTTGAGGGGGAGCTGAGCGAGCGCCGTTTCCACTGGCGGCTCGATGGCGTCCAGCGCTGGACCGTTCATGCGCAGAGCCGTACCAGGAGTACCGAGCGACCCCATGGGAGCAGCCGCGCCGTTGATCACCGTGATCGTGCGTTCGAGCACCTGACCCGACACCGTGGTGACGCTGGCCGTGATCGGGTTCATGATGGGCGTCGGCATCAAGGTGCCGGCCGAGAACGCATTGCCCACTACGCCGGCGGCCGAGCCGTTGATGTCGAGGCTCGAGAATGGGGGGCCGTCGATGGTGCCGTCGAGGGCCACCGGGCCGGAGACGAACGCGCCATCGGTTGCCGACGAGAACTGGACGTTGAAGACATCAACCGTGGCCGTGTCGGCTGAGAGTCCGCCCGGTCCCATGGTCTGAAGTTCGATGGTGTAGGTGCCGGCCATGTCCGCAGAGAACACGGGGAACGCGCCCTGGTCGTTCTGCAGTTGCGGCGCCGATCCGGCTGGAGCACTGGTCACGGTCCATGCCGGGTTCGTACCAGACGGGATCACGCCCGCCGCATTGAGCATGGGGGATCCGTCGAGCGTCACTGCCTGACCGACAAAGGTGGCTGCGTCCGGGCCGGCGTCCGCGCCAGGTAGGACGAACGTGAGGGACACGCCGTTGGAGACGAGCACTCCGCTTGAGTCGAGGAAGACCCCGACGGAGTAGAAGGTCTGCCCCGCGAGCGCGAGGTCGGCGATGGTCAGCGATACCTGAGCTGTCCCCGTTGCGGGGAACGGCAT
>JABSRK010000322.1 GCA_013213915.1 Planctomycetota bacterium | reverse complement strand
TCCCGATCTCCTCACCAAGGAGCAGCGGGTTGGGGACGCCCTGACGGAGCTCGGGACCCTAGCCAGAACACCAGAGGCCAACATCATCAAGCTCCCCAACATCAGTGCCTCCGTCCCCCAGCTCAAGGCCGCCATCGGGGAACTCCAGGACCAGGGCTACCACCTTCCCGACTACCCCGAAGACCCCACGAGTGCCGGAGAACACGAGATCAAGGCACGCTACGACAGGGTCAATGGCAGCGCGGTGAACCCGGTCCTGCGGGAGGGCAATTCGGACCGGAGAGCCCCCAAGGCCGTAAAGGAGTATGCCCGCAGCAACCCGCACTCCATGGGCGAGTGGTCGAAGGACTCGAAGACGAATGTCGCCACCATGGGCGCCAGCGATTTCCGCTCCAAGGAGAAGTCCTTCACGACCGAGACGGACTCCACCTTCCAGATCGAGTTCGTCGATCCGCACGGCAGCACGGGTGTCCTGAAAACCGCCGCACCGCTCCTCGCCGGCGAAGTGGTCGACGCCACCATGATGAGCAGGAAGGCCCTGGTGTCATTTCTCGATCACCAAATCACACGCGCCAGGGAAGAGGGCATCCTCTTCTCCCTCCATATGAAGGCCACCATGATGAAGGTCTCCGACCCGGTCATCTTCGGTCACTGCGTCCGTGTCTACTTCCGCGACCTGATTGCCAGGCACGGGCCGCTCCTCGACGAACTCGGCGTCGATTTCAACAACGGCTTCGGTGATCTCCTCACCAAGATCGAGACCCTTCCGGAGGACAGGAGGTCCGCAATCAAGACCGACATCCAGTCCTGCTACGAGAAGGGCCCCGCCCTCGCCATGGTGAACTCCGAGAAGGGGATCACGAACCTGCACGTGCCGAGCGACGTCATCATCGATGCTTCCATGCCGGCCATGATCCGCGACTCGGGCAAGATGTGGAACGCGCAGGGAGAACGCCAGGACACCCTCGCCGTCATTCCCGACAGCTCCTACGCCGGTGTCTACCAGGCCACCATCGACTTCTGTCGCGAGCACGGCGCCTTCGACCCTGCCACCATGGGCACGGTGCCCAATGTGGGTCTCATGGCGCAGAAGGCCGAGGAGTACGGCTCTCACGACAAAACCTTCCAGGCGCCCGGCGACGGGACGATCCGCATCGTCGACGACGAGGGCAACGTCCTCCTTGAGCATCCCGTCGAAAAAGGCGACCTCTGGCGGGCCTGCCAGACGAAGGATGCTCCCATCCGTGACTGGGTGAAACTGGCAGTCAGTCGTGCCCGCGCCACCGGCACCCCGGCCGTCTTCTGGCTCGACGAGAACCGGGGCCACGACGCGCAACTCATCTCAAAGGTGAAGACCTGCCTCTCCGGGCACGATACCGAGGGCCTCGACCTGCGCATCCTTGCCCCGGTGGAAGCCTGCCGTTTCACCCTGGAGCGACTCAAGGCGGGCCAGGACACCATCTCCGTCACCGGCAACGTCCTGCGCGACTACCTCACCGACCTCTTCCCCATCCTCGAAGTGGGCACCAGTGCCAAAATGCTTTCCATCGTTCCGCTCATGAACGGTGGCGGGCTGTTCGAGACCGGCGCGGGCGGATCCGCACCCAAGCATGTCCAACAATTCGTCGAGGAAAATCACCTGCGCTGGGATTCCCTGGGAGAGTTCCTGGCTCTCGCCGTCTCCCTCGAACACCTTGCCGGGAGATTCGACTCCTCCAAGGCCCGCGTCCTGGGCGAAACCCTGGACGAGGCCAGCACCCAGTATCTCCTCAACAACAAGGCCCCCTCGCGCAAGTGCGGGGAACGGGACAACCGGGGAACGCATTTCTACCTGGCCCTCTACTGGGCCCAGGCACTTGCCGCGCAGGATGCAGACCTCGAACTCAAAACCGAGTTTGCACCCCTCGCCGAGCAACTGGGTGCCGCCGAAGAGCAAATCATGGCCGAACTGGACAGCGTGCAGGGACAAGCGGTCGAATTGGGCGGTTATTACCAACCCGACGAGGCCAAGGCCAACGCCGCCATGCGGCCCAGTGAGACGCTGAATGCCATTCTGAGGAAATAAAGGGTCCGCTGGGAACAACTTCCCGCTAGTCTCCATTCCGAATTGGCTTATAGTTTTTTTCTGCGCCCCCATTTTCGTTCATGCCCCCTTCCCTCCACCGGTCCCTTCTCGTCCTTCTCTGTGGCGTGACCACAGCCACCCTTCCCGGTGCCGAACCTGCCCTCACCTCCGTGGGACACACTCCGGGAGGCAAGATCGCTTTCGAGCTCAAATCCGAGTCTGGCAGGTATCATATCCTGCGGCGGGCCCGCACCCTGTCGCAGGTGACCCGCGGCCGCCCCGTGGCCATGGTGAGGGGCAGCTCCAATCCCACCACAATCGCGGATTCTTCCCGCCCCAAGGACCAGGGATACTATCAGGTCACTCATCTCACTTCGGCAGATGCCCGGGACTCCGACCGCGACGGTTTCTCCGACTGGCTCGAGCTGGCCCGCCCGGGCTACTACAATCCCCTCAATCCGGCCCCGCCGGTCGAGCGAGCCCAAGGCGCCATCATGGTGGTGAACCGGACCCACTTCGAGCAACTGTCGGCCCGGGACAACCGGCCGGGAGCGCACTCCGTGCGCGAAATCAAGTTTCTCGTCTACGATGTCCATACCAGCAGCCCGGACCTCTACTTCGCCAACAGCACTCGTTACCAGTACCACTTCGACTTCACCAATCAGGTCGTGAACCGCTACAACGACCTCGGGCTCTTCAACAACGAAACATACTTCAACAACACCCGCCGCAAGAACCTGGCCGGAAGCCTCATCGCACACGACAACTACGTGGATGACAAGGGACGACAAGGGCTCTACACCGTCGAGTTCTGGCCCACCGATCCGGTTGCCTTCAGGTTCGTGGAAAAGGGCTACGAGCTGATCGCGGCCGCCATGCCCTTCGTGGACGGCAATATCGCCTACCACCCCGCCAGCGAAACACAGCGTCGCTGGCACAACGACGAGAAGGAGGACTACGACAACTCCTACATCAACGTGGTTCAGACCGAAGACCTCTACGCCAATGTGGTCTATACCGGACTCAACCCGGGCGAGGGCTATGGACGGCTCCGCGTGGTCACCGGCACGGAAACGCTCTCCGTGCGCGATATCGTGATCTTCCGCAACATCCCGAACGATCTCACTCATGTGGCGGGCATCATTACCGAGATCCCGCAAACACCTCTCTCCCACATCAACCTCAAGGCCAAGCAGAACAACACCCCGAACGCCTTCATCAAGGATGCCTCCACCCACCCCGAGATCGCACCCTTCCTCAATCAGAACGTCTACTACAAGGTCAACGCGGACGGCTTCGAAATCCGGGCCGCCACCGATGCGGAGGTGGACGCCTGGTTCGAGGCAATCCGCCCCGAGAACCCCCAGATTCCGCAACGTGATCTCAGCATCACCGAGATCCGGTCCCTCTCGCAGGTCCAGTTCAACGATTCCGACGCCTTCGGTGCCAAGGCCGCCAACGTGGCCGAACTGCGCCGGATCCTGCCACGGAATGCCCCGAACGGCTTCGCCATTCCGTTCTACTTCTACGACGAGTTCATGAAGTTCAACGGCCTCTACGACGAGGCCCAGGCCATGATGGACCAGCCGCTCTTCCAGAACTCTCCTCTCTTCCGGTCCGCCCTGCTCGAAAACTTCCGCGACGACATCGAGGACGCTCTGCTTCCGCCCTGGATGTCGGACGCCATTACCAGCCTGCAGGACAGCTTGGCGCCGGGCACGACCCTGCGGGCACGCTCCAGCACCAACAACGAGGACCTCGAGGGCTTCAACGGAGCCGGTCTCTACAGCTCCTTCACCCACGGTCTGGACGAGGGCCCTTTCGAGAAGACCGTCAAACAGGTCTGGGCCAGTCTGTGGAACTACCGCGCCTTTGAAGAGCGCGACTTCTGGCGCATCGCCCACTTTTCCGCTGCGATGGGTGTGCTCGTCCATCCCAACTACGAGAATGAGCAGGCCAACGGCGTGGGCGTCACCACCAACATCTTTGATCCCCGCTGGGAAGGACACTACGTCAATGTGCAGGTCGGCGAAAACCTGGTCACCAATCCGGAGGCCGGATCCATCCCGGAAGAATACCTCATCGCTCGCCTGGCGGGATCTGCCGACGAGATTCAGTACATCCGTTTTTCAAACCAGCTGCCGGAGGGACAGACCGTTCTGACCCGCAATCAGGCCCTCGACCTCAAGGCCAAGATGAACCTTGTCCACAGCCACTTCCGCTCCA
>JABSRK010000321.1 GCA_013213915.1 Planctomycetota bacterium | reverse complement strand
CGTGGCGGCTGGTCGCGGTGGGCACTTGGACGGGATGGTCCCCCCACTGGGTCATCATCTGGGGCCTCATTGGATTGATGGGCCTGGCGCTCGGGATCTCGTGTACCCAGTTCCTGAAACTCAAGGACTGGAAGGAAGCGTTCCCTCCCCCCGAGGGCGCTGATCCGAACGCCAAGCCGGGCGGCGTGATCGGCCTCGTTGAGCGTTTCGGTCACTTCGTGGTCGACTACCCCAGCTACATCGTCCCGCTCTGCATCATCAACCGGGTCGACATCTACCTCCTGCTTTATACCGTTGTCGTGTGCGCCTACGCGTGCCGCGCGCTGTTCGGCATCAGCCTGAAGCTCTGGCGCGTGAACCCCTATCGGCAGTGACGGGGGCGCCCTCTCCGCAACGAGGGACATGGCAGACGCCAAAGAGCAAGGACTCACGGGAACGCAGGTCGCCCGCCGCTCTGCAGGAGCGCGCCGGGCGTCATCGTTTGCTCCGGTCGGCGGGGATCAGAAGACCTGGTTGAGCGCAGGCCCAGCGGAGGAGAAGACCCCGTGCATCCCATCGAAATCCACGGGCAAGAGCGCGACCGAGGGCCCCGTGGGGAGGAAGTAGGGCCCCATCGTCTTGCTGCAGCCCGTCGCGAGATATCGGAGGGGCTCGAACCCCAGCGGCGTGTTGAACTGCGGGTAAAGCTCCACTGCCAGGTTCGTGAAGCACAGCCCGAAGAACGGTCCGTTCGTACACGGGTTGAAGCTGTAGAAGTTCCAGATCTCGTGGCCCGGAGTCAGGTTCCCGTTGGTCAGCGTGAACTCGGTCAGCCCCGTCATCGGATCCTGGTTGATGATGTTGATGGTCACGGTCGGCTGAAGAAAGCCACCCGCCGGGAGGTACAACACATCGAGAATCACGTGGACCGGGTTGGCCAGCCCGAGCGCGGTCATGGGCGTGGGGAGACCGAAACCGCAACCGGGAGCCGAAATATAGGTGGGAGCCGTCTCCCCGTTGGCGTTCGAACCCGGGAAGAACACGTTCATCCCCGGGACGCCGTCCGGGAGATACAACTCCACGATCAACGTCTCGGATGGCTGCACGGTTACGGTGTTGCTCAGTCCGGCGACGAAGATCTGGCTCGACAGGTTCGCCGAGTCGGGCATCATGAACATCTCGGTGATGAGCGGTACGACCGGCACCAACGTGGGGAAACCAGCCGGGCTCGGCTGGGTGTACAGACGCACCTCCAGAGGCTGCTGCGCCCCGCTACCGCCCAATGCGAACTCGACACCGAACCGGATGCAGGTGACGTCGATGGGAAACACGACGCCTTCGGCCGCCAGATCGTAGGCCCGCCAGTAGCTGTTGACGACGTGGTACTGGGGCGGCGTCGCCCCCGTGTTGCAGGAGACCGTGCCCGGGGCCACGGTCACGTTGTCCTGCGATTGAGACATGGACAGCATGCCGGCCCCCGCCTGGCCGGGGCCGGAGGCCGCCAGGGAAGCAACGAGGAACAGGATGACGCTCAGCTTTCTCACGGACGGGCTCCTCTCGATGGCCATAGGGCGCCCTTCAACGCCGGGGAGGGGTCGGTCGACCACCTTCGAAAGGTACCACACGGCGCACGTTGGAAACGAGTCGAGTCGGGGGTCCCCGGGCCCGACAGCGTCACCATAACCCCCTTGATTTCAGTAGCTAACCTCATCGGCGTCCGGGCCCTTCGCCGGCTCTGCCTCCGCCGCCCACGCTCACGAACCCCACCAGCGCACCCCGGGCGTATTTGCTGCCAAATCTGCCCTTGACCCTGGGGCGGCAATTGCGTCAACTGGGGGTTGACCTATTCGTGTCTGTTCCCGTTTCGCCACGCACCACGACAACGCAGCCTGACGTCAATGCCCCCTTGAGGGGTCCCCTCATTGCTGTTGTCGCAGCGTGGTTTCCTGTCTGCATCTTTGAAGGAACTTTCCATGCCGAGCAAGCTCATCACGCTCGTAGCCCTGGCCCTGCTGGCGAATGTCAGCGTTGCCCAGTACATGTCGGACGACTTCGAGTCGTACGGAACTGGCTACCTTTGCTATCAGGATCCGGCCCTCGTTCCCGGCGCCCCGTGCGCCCTTAGCTCCGTCGGTAACTCCGGCGGTTGGGATGGCTGGTTCAACAACCCCATCGAAGCCGGTGTCGTCATCAACGCCCCCGGTGCCGGGTCGAACGGCTCGGACCAATACCTCGACGTTTCGCCCGGCCTGGGCTGCCAGGACGCGGTGCACCCGTTCAAGGAAAACGCGCTGACCGGCGCAGGCGCGGCATCAGGCGCGCCCTACGCCGCTTCGGGCGTCTACCCCACCTCCGGTGCCTGGACCCTCAGATGTGACTTCCAGGTCCCCGTAGGCGGCCTCGCGCTCGGTCTCGTCTACTGGATCGTCAACAACGACTACAACAGCGCCGGAACGGCGACGAGTTGGTCGTGCCAGAGTTCGATGGCGCCTGACGCCGCGAACCCCGGCCAGTACACGATCCAGGACGACATGGCCGGCGCCGGCACCTTGATGGGCGGCTGGATGGAAGGCGTCTGGTACCGCATGCGCGGCGAGATTTGCCTCGATGCCAACGCCATCACGATCTACATCGACGCTGCTGGCGCCGACGGCATGCTCGGCACCATGGATGACGTTTCGACGCAGCATTCGCAGCGCGTCTACGCTGCTGGTGGTCCCGTCGAGATCGCGAACCTCGATCTCTTCTCGGCCGGCGGCCAGTTGTACTACGACAACGTGGCTTGCACCGTCGCCAGCGGCTGCCAGGTGTTCCCGTACCAGTACAACAGCTCTGCAGCCTCGATGACGATGGACGGCGGCGTCGCCAACGTCTTCGCGGGCATCCCCCACGCGTTCGGCTACAGCGCCGGCGCTCAGTTCCCCGCTGGCTCGAACCACACCGTGGCCCTCGACGGCGGCCTCGCCGTTGGCGAGATCGCGGTCGTTCCGGCTGCGGAAATTGACGGGCCCTCCAACCCGTTCGCGGGGATCTTCTTCGCCAACTCGCTGAACGTGGACATCACCACGCCTGGCACCCAGTACGTCTTCGGCGGCGCGGCGCCTTCCCTCGCGCAGCCGGTTCCGGCTCTCACGCTGGCACTCGGCGGCGCCGTCATCGGCTTCCTCGGCGGTGGGGCCTCGACCGTGTCGTCCCAGCTTGCCGTTATCAACCCGGCGAGCGCTGACGGCTTCTCATGCTCGCAAGCGGTCGCCATCGACCTGATCACCGCGGTCGGCTATCTCGAGCCGAGCACGGCGGCGGTCGATATCTGCGGCTTCGAAGCGGGCTCCGGCTGGGCCCAAGGCGCGGCCACCACTTCCACGTACGGCGCCAACTGGGCGACCGGCGCTACCGCAGGGCCGAACGGCGGCTTCAGCGTTCGGACCGGCGGCACCCCGTCGGGCGGTACCGGTCCTACCGGCGCCCTCGAGGGTTCGCAGTACATCTACTGCGAGATGTCCGGTCAGACGGCTGCCCAGCCCTTCGAGATGGAGATGATCGCTGCGGTCAGCCCGCTCGCGTCCGTCAACGTCTTCTACGGAGTGCACCTGAACGGCGCCAACTCCGGCACCGGTGATCTCCTGGAAGAGGACCCGGCCAGCCCGGGCACCTGGACCATCATCGACTCCGTCACTGGCGCCCAGGGTGGCGCGTGGGTAGTCCGCACCGCGGCTCTGATCCACGGTGGCCCCTCCGTCAGGCTCAAGTGGAGCTACGCCGGAGCGACCAGCTGGCAGGGCGACTACAGCATCGACCGCATGGCGATCGGCCTGTAGGCACCTGACTGCGCTTCCCCTCGGGGAAGAACGAACGACCCCCGGGCGCTTCGGCGTCCGGGGGTCGTTTCATTGGTGTGCTCAGATCTCGTGGCGCCACGCCGCATCGAACGGACGGCCCGGATCGCCGTGGGCGACGACGTCGTCGCGGTTCACTGCGAGGCGACGCATGAGGAGGAACGCGCTCTCGAGATCGTCGGTGCCCGCACGGCGCGCAAGCTCGACCAGCCCCACCGGCTCCCCGGCGTCGCGCAACGCGTCGAGAAGGCGGCGCTGCAGATCGAGCACCTCCTCCGCAGCACGCTTGCCAGCCTCGACGCCCGGCTGGTGGTACGCATTGATGCGAACCAGCGACGCGTAGAGGCCGACGGTTCGCTCGTACAGGGCGATCAGCGCGCCCAGGCTCTGCGCCGACACATCCGGCAGCGTGATCGTCAGAGACGGCCGGCCGCTCTCCATCAGCGCGCGACGGGTCCCCATGAGGAAACCGCCCAGGTAGTCCCCG
>JABSRK010000320.1 GCA_013213915.1 Planctomycetota bacterium | reverse complement strand
GGTACGGATTCCCCAGGACACCGTTCGACGTGACGTGGGTCGCGCACGATGATGCGGATGCGCTGCGGGCGGCTATCGATGACGACGTCGCCGCCGTTATCCTTGAACCCGTGCAGGGCATTGCCGGTGCGCGACCGTTGAGCCGGGATTTTCTGCGGGTCGCGCGCGACGAGACGTCGCGTCGGGGGGCGTTGCTGATTGCCGACGAGGTGCAGTGCGGCATGGGCCGTACCGGGTGGATGTTTGCGATAGACGAGGCGGGTGTCGCGCCCGATATCATCACGACCGCGAAGGGGCTCGCGGGTGGCTTCCCCGCGGGGGCCGTCATAGCCCGGAACGACTTGGCGGACGCTCTCAGTCCGGGCGTGTTGGGCACGACGTTCGGGGGTGGCCCGCTCGCCTGCGCGCTGGTCCGTGAAGTGGTCGCGCGTCTACAGTCGCCCGGTTTTCTCGAACGCGTTTCGAAAGTAGCGACGGCGATCGCCACGCGGTGCATCACCGGACCGGTGGTCGCCGTCCAGGGACGTGGCTTGCTCCTCGGCCTCTTGTGCGACCGCCCCGCGGTGGACGTTTTGTCGGCGTTGAGGGAGCGGGGCGTGCTCGCTGGCGGCGCCAGCGATCCGCGCGTCGTGCGTCTGATGCCGCCGCTGATCATCGGCGAACCGGAGGTCGACGTCCTCGCGTCGGCGCTGGCGGACCTCGGCCCCTCTACCCCCACCCCCCGCTCGCAGTCCCCGGGTGGGGGCCCAGCGAGTGTGCCCCGTGGGGAGGACAGCGGCGGCATTCCTTCGGGAGCTTCGTCGTGAACCGATTCCTCGACCTCGAATTGCTCGACGACCAGACGATCGCGTCGTTGCTGACGACGGCGAGCGCTCTGCAGCGTGACCCGATCAGCGATGTTCTGCGTGGCCGCGTGCTCGGGCTCGTGTTCATGAACCCCTCTGTGCGGACCCTGGCGTCCTTCCAGTCCGGCATGGCGCAACTCGGGGGGAGCAGCTTCGTGGTCACGCCGGGGCAGGGGAGCTGGGGTTTTGAAACCCAGGACGGCGTCGTCATGGACGGCACCTTCGCGGAGCACGTCAAGGAGGGCATCCCGGTTCTCGCACAGTATGCCGACGCGCTCGGTGTCCGCTGTTTTGCGGAAGGGAAGGACCTGGCCACGGATCTGGCCGAGCCCGTGCTCGGTGCGATTGCGGCCGCGTCCCCGGTCCCGCTGGTCAATCTGGAGTCCGAGGCGAATCATCCCTGCCAGGCCCTGGCCGACTGGAAGACCCTCGATGATCTCGACGTTCCGCGCGACGGGAAGTTCGTCTTGTCCTGGGCCTTCCACCCCAGGCCTCTGCCGCTCGCCGTACCGACGGCGGTCGTGACGATGGCCGCGCGTCGTGGGATGGACGTCACCGTGCTCCGGCCCGAAGGATATGGGCTACCGGCGCAGGTGATGGAGACCGCGGCGCAGGCGGCGTCCTTCTCCGGCGGCGCCGTGCGCGAGACCGACGATCGGGCGGAAGCCATGGAGGGCGCGCATGTCGTGTATGCCAAGTCCTGGCATGCTCCGGCGGCGTACGGCGATGTCGAAGCGGAAGCGCGGCTCCGCGAGGGGCTGCGTGACTGGCGCGTCGCCGAGGAGTGGTTCGGCGTCGCGCGCCCTGATGCCCGGTTCATGCACTGCCTGCCCGTACGCCGCAACGTTGTCGTTGCGGACGCGGTGCTCGACGGCGCTCGCAGCGTGGTCGTGCAGCAGGCAGGTAATCGTCTACACGTCCAGAAGGCCGTCCTCCTGGAGATGCTCGGAGGAAGAGACACATGACCACCGACCACGATCGTTACGTCGCCGTAGCCGCTTTGCGCGCTGCTGTGCCCTACCTGCGGCTATACCAGGACCGGACGTTCGTCATCAAGGCGGGCGGCGAAGCGTTCGCTGAACGCGCCACGACCCGCGCGATCATGGAGCAAGTGGGCATCCTGCATCAGCTCGGCATTCGTGTCGTTCTCGTCCACGGCGGCGGCGGGCAGGCCACCGAGCTCGCGAACCGGCTCGGCCTCGATACGCGCATGGTTGAAGGAAGACGCGTCACCGACGGCGGGACGCGGGACGTCGCCACCATGACCCTCAACGGCACAGTCAACACCGAGATCGTCGCTGTGTGCCGTGAATTGGGGGTGCCCGCGCTTGGGTTGTCCGGTGTCGATGCTGGGCTTGTCCGGGCCCGCAGGCGTCCTCCCAGGCACGTGGAGGGAGAGGGAGAAGTGGACTTCGGCTACGTCGGTGACATCGTCTCCGTGGACGTCGGCGTGCTCAATCGCATTCTCGATGATCGCTTCGTCCCCGTGGTGAGCCCACTCTCGGCCGACGATTCCGGAGAGGTGCTGAACATCAATGCAGACGTGGTAGCAGCGCGCATTGCGAAGGAAATGAAGGCCGAGAAGCTCATCGTCGTCACGGGCGCGTCGGGCATCCTGGAAGAGCGGTCGGACCCAGCGAGTCTCGTCTCCTACACCGACGTCAACGGTCTCAACGACCTGCACGGCAAGGGATCGCTCGCTGACGGGATGCTCCCCAAGGTCGCCGCCATCAAGGATGCGTTGTATGGCGGTGTCAGCCGCGTGCACGTGATCTCGTACAAGCTTACGGACTCGCTTCTACTCGAAGTGTTCACCAATGAGGGCTGCGGCACGCTCGTCGTGCTTGACACAAAGGCGCTCTCGCCCGAGGAGCAGCAGCCGAGTCGCGTTGAGCAACTCCTCGACCAGGAAACCGACGCGCCATGACCGATCACGCCCCGCTACTCCGCTTTCACGAGCAGCTCGTGGCGACGCCCTCGCTGTCGCACGAAGAGGGCGCGATTGCCGACCTGGTCGAGAACTGGTTGCGGGAGCGGGGGGCGGTGGTCCATCGCGTCGGCGACAACGTCATCGCGCGCGCTGGGTCCGGCCCCCGCATCATCCTGTGTTCCCACCTCGACACAGTGCCCGCTACGGAGGCGTGGACGCGCGACCCGTGGTCGGCGGACCGCGACGGTGATCGGGTCTACGGGCTCGGCAGCAATGACGCGAAGGCGTCCGTCGCGGCCATGACATTCGCCTTCCTGGATGTCCTCGAGAGTGGCGGACCCTGCGAGATCGCGCTCCTGCTGGTGCCGGAGGAGGAGACCGGCGGCAAGGGCGCCGAGGTCTCGTGGCCGCACCTTCGAGAACACGGGTTCTCCGAGGCGAGCGTGATCGTGGGCGAGCCGACAGACCTGAATATCGCCACGTCGCAAAAGGGGCTGCTGATCCTCGAGTTGACGGCGACGGGAGATGGGTGCCACGCGGCCAACGCCGCGGTAGTCGGCGCGAGGAACGCGGTCCGCTCGCTCGCTCAGGACGTGGTCGCGCTTGGCGATGTGGACCTCGGTTTGCCACACCCTCAGCTCGGATCGACCACCCTGGAACCCACCGTCACGAGCGCGGGCCAACGCCGCAACATGATCCCGGACCGGGCGACCACGTGGCTCGATGTCCGCACGGTTCCCGGAGTTGCCCACGCGGACATCATTGCGGCCGTTCGCGCACAGGTTGAAGGGGACGTCCGCGTCCATTCCGACAGGTTGCAGCCTTGCGAGTGCCCCGATGACGCCGCGATCATCACCGCGGCGAAGCTCGCGTATCCGGACGCCAGAACCTACGGGTCGCGCACGATGTCGGACATGGTCTGGTTCTCCGGGGTCCCCGCGATCAAGTGTGGTCCGGGCCGCACGGAACGATCACACACGGCGGACGAGTTTGTCCTCGAGACAGAGATCGTGGACGGCTACGCCTTCTACGCCGGTGCCATCCGGCACTTCGCGGAGGTCTCACAATGAGCCGTCTCTGGGACAAGGGCGAGCCGGTGGACGACCTCGTCCTGCGGTATACCGTCGGCGACGACCACGTGCTCGATGCGCGCCTCGTGCCGTACGACGTCAAGGGATCGATCGCCCACGCGCGAGGCCTCGTCGATGCCGGACACCTCACCGCCGAAGAGTTCACCTCGCTGAGCCAGGCGCTGGAAGAACTCGCGCTTGGGCACGCGGCCGGCGAGTGGTCGATCTCGCGCGAGGAAGAGGACTGCCACACGGCTCTCGAGTCGCGCCTGACAGAAGGGCTCGGTGACCTCGGGAAGAAGATCCACCTCGGGCGCTCCAGGAACGACCAGGTCCTCGCGGCGCTTCGGCTCCTCCTCGACGACGCGATCACCGAGCTGCGGGCGCTTGGCGAAGACGTCGTCGCGGCGCTCGAGAGCCTCGCCGCGGCGCAGTCGGAAGTGCCGCTTCCCGGCTACACCCACCAGCAGCGTGCGATGCCGA
>JABSRK010000032.1 GCA_013213915.1 Planctomycetota bacterium | reverse complement strand
GCCGGGGTAGACCATCACAAGGGGTAGATCGGCTTCTGGAAGTCGTCTCCGTCGGCTCATTCGAGGCGTCGTTCGTGCCAACCGTCGCGGACTTCGCTCGCCTCGATGAGCGCTTCCGGCTGCCCGACGGCACGTTCGAAAAGCTGCCTGGCTACAAGGACTGGGGTTTCGCGGTCTTCAAGCTCAAGAAGGGCAAGAAGAAGATCCACCCCATGGCCTTCGAGATGCCGACCCGATGGCCGAAGAAGCTGTTCTTCCCGACGGTCCACATCCACGACGGGAAGGTCCACAGCAAGGCCAGGTTCGACCACAGCCTCTACGCGCAGGTCGCGGTCGACGAGGACAAGGGGGTCGCACGCTGGACCGAATCGCGCCACCTGGCCTCCCGGTTCATGCAGGTCAAGAAGGCCAAGGGCATCGTCTCAGCGACGGACCACTTCTATTGGAAACGCGTCTTCGGCGAGAGGAAGAACACCGACATTACGGTCTGATCACCCGCCCACCCACTCCACGGTTTTTCGGAGGACGTCGGCCCAGGCGGACAGTCAGCGACGTGTCCGTCGTCCCCCGACCGAAAGGAGTGAGCCGTGCGAATTCTCCCGCTGCTCGTCGCCGTTATGCTGGCCGGCACCCGCGCCCAACAGCCCAGCTATCCCGATCCCACCACCCAGCTACCAAGCTGGAATGACGAGCTCGGTGACCTGAGTCACCCGTGCGGCAGCGCGTGCGTGGCGGATAACAACACATGCCACTGGGTGTTGGAACGACGGGACTTCACCCCGCGAACCGTGATCGATCCCAACCCCCACGGCGACGCCAGCGCCACAGTCACCGTGAAGGGCGCCAAGCCGGAGGTCACTGGCGCAGCATGGGACGCCGTCGACGGTGACGACGCCCACGCAGCCGCCGAGAACCGCGGAGCCTTCGTCTACGTCCTCTATCACATATCCGGGCGCTCTTGCTGCGATGACAACGTTCGCATTCGCGGTGCAACCCGACCCCAGGTCGATGTCTGGTGGACAATCCAGTCTGTCGGCTACTTCCATCTTGACTCCTGGATGACGGAGGACTTCGACCACCTAGACATCGACAACGGACTGCGTGTGGCTACGACGCGCAATGTGTCCGGCTCGCAGGTGACGTTCTCGGGGCAGTTGCAAAGCGGCCAGCCGGCTTTCAGCGTCACACTGGTGGGAGGCAACGCTGCGGCTTCTGGAGGCCCGAGACACAAGGAAGCGCTCCAGAAGCAAGGGCAAGCACGACGCAAGATCCTGGTGTGGAGCCTCACCGGCTACGGCGGCGTGGAGGTACACGCGGATGGCTCGCCTGCTGCCCTTGCCCAGGCCGTGGGGATGTTGACGGCGGCCAACCACGGCACCGTGGTGCAGTGGGATTGTCGGTGTGCGGAGAACACCGCTGAACCTCCAGCCGCCCTGAACGGCTGTGTCTCCACCCACGGATACACGGCGCACGGAGACGGTCATGGCTCCGTCCCTTGGGGCACGGGCGCAAGCTTCACTACTCTGACCAACCAGGTCACGCAGCACCATGGCGGCTGGCACCCAAATCCCGGTGCGAACTCCATGACCGATCGCTGGTACGCAACGTACAACAACGGGACCACCTGGCAGACGTGGTAGGCGGCGGCAAGGCACTGGCGATCCTGCTCACCATCGTCGCGGTCTGCCTCTGGCGATACGCCGTCGATCCCGGCAGAACTCCAGACCGGCCGCGAGACGGCTCGAGGCCCGCGGCCGGGCCCACGGGTAGCGCGGCGTCGCATGCATCACACCGAGCGCACTCCGTGACGCGGTTGCCATTTCGTCAACCCGCGAACGACGGATCAGGTCGTGGCAGGATCGAGGGCCACCTCGTCGGTGATCTTGACGACATCGCAGCCGCATCCGTAAACGTGATCCGGTGCGAGCGGGACCAGGGCGAAACCGTGCACGTGAAGGCGGTCGCGTGCCCCGCCATACGTGACGCCGCCTTTGGGGCCACGGTGAACCCCGGGCTGTACAGCCTGCGTGTCGAGGTCGCGCGCAAGGGTCGGACCCTCTACGCCGCATCGGATCCATTTGTTGTCCACTCCGGCGAGACGGTCACAAAGGACGTCCTGCTGAGCGGGAAGACCCTGATCACCGGAAGCGTGAAACGGGACGACGGATCACCGGTCGCGGGCCTTCTGATGATGGCGATTCCGATGATGGACTTTCGCTTCTCGTGCTCCGTAATCACTGACGACGACGGTCTCTTCCAGATCGAGGGGCTCGTGGATGGGAAGGGCGCCGACCACGGCATCCACGTGACCTGCCCGCGCAAGCCTCCCAAGACGGAGCTACGTCCCGTCAAGGAGGGTCCAGAGTTACGGCCGTGGTCCGAGCCCTTCGACTTCATCCTCGAACGCTTCGAGATCGTCGAGTGCGCGATCATCGTTACGTACGAGGGATCGACGACGAGCGACGGCACCGTCACCGCGCGCTGGCTCCTCGACTCTGACGGGCGTTCTCAGAGCGAGTTGCAAGCCTGCGTTCTAGGGCTGGGCGACAATCTGTTGACGCGCATGCAATGGCCCAGCAACGCTCCACCGAAACGACCGACCGTACAGGTGGAATCGGAGTACGGCTACGCGCGGCTACGCCTGCGGCGGGGAGCGGCAGATCGCCTGATCGCGACGCTCGCCACCTGGGCTCCCGTAGTGAATACCGTGACCCTGACCGTCCCGGACCGCATGCTCGCACCGGACCGTCGAGGCGTGTTCCTCAACCGTCACGAGTTCAACGGCGGGCGCTACCGCCAGGCGCATGTGACGGGGAATACCGCGCGTTTCGAGCGTGTCATCCCGGGGGTCTACTGGATTCGCTCCCTTGGCAGCGTCGCTTGGGAAGATCCCTACGGCCGCGTCATCGTCCGGACGGACGGCAGCTACACCCCGCCCACCCACTGGCTACGGTGATGCCCCTGTGCCTCGGGACTCGCTTCCCTTTTTTCGGACAGTTCGGCAGAATCCCAGGTTCCGTCGTATGGAGGTCGTAGGCGAGCCCCTCCAATCGAGAACAAAAGGAAGCCGATTCATGACCGCAATGAACCCACGCCCGTGCGTTCTTGTCCTCCTCCTTCTTCTCACCGCGAGCCCGGTAGGCGCCCAGGGCATCGCGTCCATGCTCCCGCCCGATACGCTCGCTCACGTCGAGATCAACGGCGAACCATTCCACCGCGTCGGCGGACGCCTGGCCATCGCACGCATCATGGCCGAGCCCGAGGTGCAGGCGTTCCTGCATTCACTGGAAGGGCTGACGGACGCGGGCTACGAGCAGCTGCGCGGCATGCTGGAACAGGTCGGGCTGGAACTCGATGATGTGCTGGAACTCACCCGCGGACGCATCACGGTCAGCTTTCTCGGCATGACCCCGCAGTCGATGCCAGACGTCGTCGTCACGTGCAACCTCAAGCACGCAAAGGACGCGGGCCTGCGCCTGGTGGACGCCCTCGGCAATTCGCTGCTGCAGTCGAGCGGCACCGAGCCGAAGCGGATCGACATCGGCGGACGCTCCGGAATCCTGTTCACCTTCAAGAGCGGCCCGCCCCTCGCTTACGTGGTCGCTGATGGCCTGGTACTCGCAGGGACGAATCCCGACTCGCTCGGCCAGATGCTGGGTCGCATGGATGGCGCCGACGAGCCCAACCTCGCCGGGACACCAAGTTGGACCCGCGTGGCGACCGAGTTCCGCACAAAGAACGACGTCGTGTACATCTGGGCGAATGTCCGCGGTCTCTTCGAGTCCTTCGGCGAGTCCATGCCGCAGGAAGCCGGCATGCTCCTTCGGTCATATGGACTCGATTCCATAGCTGCCATCGGCTATGCGTTCACGCTCGACGGAGCCGCCTTTCGCGATCGCGCCTTCATGCTCGCCCCCGAGCTCAAGGGTTTCCTCGCGCTTCTCAAGCCGAAGGCCAACGCCACACTCGTTGCGGACCGCGTGGTTCCCGCCGAGACCGTGCTCTTCAGCCAGACAGCACTGGACCTCGGCGCCATGCTCGATTGGGGGATCGGGGTCGCAGAAATGTACGAATTCGACCTCGAGCCTGGCACGGGTGAAGGAGCGCGCGCGCAGGTCGCCGCCCTGTCGGATCAGGTCGGTTTCGATCTCAAGAAGGACTTCCTGGATCTGCTCGGGCCCGAGTTCGCGTCCTACGCCGCGCTGTCCGGCCAGGCGCTCGTCCCGGATATCGGGCTTCTTGCCCGCGTCTCCGACGCCACCAAGGTCGAGGTCAACCTGACCCGTCTCGTGCAAGAACTTGGAGGCGTCCCCGTCAAGACGTTCGAGTACCAGGGCACCAAGATGAGCTACGCCGACCTCGGAGGGTCGGGGCTCGACTGGGACGAGATGCCACCTCTCAAGCCGACCTGGGCAGTCGTCAACGACCACCTGTTGATCACTCTGTGGCCGCAATCGGCGAAGAACCTGGTCCGCGGACTGAAGGCGAAGGAGCCGCGCCTCGCAGACAAGCCGGACTACAAGCGTCTCCTGGCGCAGATTCGCGAGCGCAACCCGGCGGCGGGCAACGCCGGACGCGAGTACCTGGACGTGAAGCGACTCGTCGGGTTCGTCATGGACAACGGCGTCCCGTTCGCGCAATCGCTCATCCCGTCCCTCCCCGGGATGCCCGGCGTCGAATGGGCCGCGTTTCCATCAACCGAGACCGTCACCCAGCACCTGTTCGGCGTGATGGGTGCGACAACCTGGACGAAGGACGGGGCCGAAACCGAGTACCTCTCCCCGACGGGAGTGCTGCCGTTCTACGTGGGGATCGTTGCCGTCGCCGGTATCGCCAGCCTGAGAGTCTCCGTGCCGTTCTTCGAGAGCCAGCACGACTTGGCCATGATAGACATCGCAGCGCTCAAGCAAGCGGTGAAGCTCTACCAACTCAAAGAAGGCCGCCTCCCACACGAGAGCGAGTGGCCGAAATTCCTCTTCGAAGGCTCCAAGAAACACCCGTTGCCATACATCGACACCGACTACTTCGTGGCCGGGGCACTGTGGGACCCGTGGGCCAGTCCGTACGTCTACAAAAAGTCGAGCGCGAGAGGCTTCGAAATCATCTCATACGGAGCGGACGGAACGCCCGGGGGCGAAGGCAACGCCCGCGACATCTCGTCCAAGAGAGATAAGTGATCCAGACGATCACCCGACGAGCCACAATTCCTCGAGGACGCGGGAAAGCCCGCTCTCGCCGAACCGCGGGTTGCCATCGGTGACGTCCTTTTCTTCCAGCTTCTCGAGGGGAAGGACGTTGTCGAAGTAGGCATTGACTTCGCAAGCCGGGACACTGAACGGCGGGCCGTCCATCTTCGACTGATCGTAGTCGATGGTGCACAGCAGCATCTGCCCCCCGGGACACAGGAAGTCGAGGATGTGGGGCGCGTAGCGCGCGCGGTCATCGGGACGCAACGCGATCAGCGCGGCGCGGTCCCAGATCCCGTGGAACGCCCCGGTGGCAGCGGAATCGAGTTCGAAGATGTCGCCGACGAGGATCTCGAGCCTGTCCGACTTCCAAGACCTGAAGGCGCCCCGCTCCGAGATGGACGCCGTACGTCCCAGGTCTCTGTAGAGCTCCTCGACAGCCTGCTCTGCGAGCTCGACACCCACAACGTCGTGGCCGCGCGCGACCAACCACCTGAGATCGAGGCTCTTGCCGCACAACGGAACGAGCACGCGACCCCCACCGGCGGGCAACATCCGATCGGCATTACGCTCGAGGAACGGATTGACGCGGTCGAGATGAAAACCCGTACGGCCCTCGCGCCACCGCGTGAGCCAGGCGTCCCTGTCTTTGGGAGACAGGGTCATCCCTGGAGTCGCTCGGCGATATCCGGCGCCGCGGACGTGAGCACCATGTCGGCGCCTGCTCGCCGCAGCGAGACCATGCACTCCATCATCACCGCGTCGCCGTCGAGCCATGATCCGGCGTACGCGGAGAGGAGGTCCAGGAGGGGGCGCCGATGCACGCGAAGAGGGTAACCGAATCGGAGTGCGAAACTCATCGCTACAGACGATGAAACGACGCACCGAGCATGGAAGCGAGACGCTTAGCGTCGTCGCGGCCGGCGGCGAGCCCGCTCGTATCGACGACGAGTGTCATGGGGACATGGACCCGATACCTCGCGGCGATGCGCTCGAGCTCGAGAGACGCCGCCGCGCGCCCTGAGGTTGTGGGATCGAGAGGGACGTTGGCACGCCCATCGGTCAGCACGATGGCGCAAACCGGGCGAGCGCGCTTGTGGCGTTCGGTCCGCGCGAGTTCGATCAACTTGTCAAGCGCCGACGATAGCGGCGTCCCGCCACCGGTGGGAAGCACCTCGAGTTCGCGCCGCGCACGGGCGAGGGCCGAGGTGGGCCCCAGCACGCATGTCGCGCGCTCACCGCGAAAAGTGACCAGGGCCAGGGCATCGCGCCTTCGGTACGCGTCAGCCAGCAAGGCCCCGACGAGCCCCTTCGCCTCCTGCATCCGGTGCCATGCCATGGACCCACTCGCGTCGACCGCGACCAGGAACAACGTCCCCGCACGGCTGCGCAGTTCGCGGAAGCACAGATCGGCGCGCTTGACACGCACGACAGGCCCGTCGCCCCTCCCTGGTAGCTTCCCCCGTGAGATCGGGGGGTGGATGGACTCCGACGCCTGGCGTACCGCAGCCCGGCGCAAGGTCTCCCCTACCGCAAGCCTGCGACCCCGCCGCCCGGGACGTGAACGCAGGTGGCGACCCCGATCCATGGCGCGGCGTGTTGCGCGGCGTCCCGATACGGCGCCGCGCGCGCGGCCAATCAGCGACTGCAGGTCGGGCAACGCTGCCGGTATCGGGTCGAACACCTGATCCGGCGCACGGTCGCGACCACCCTCGCGATCGCCGGCGTCCCGTGACGCCTGGTCCGGCGCCGTTGAAGGGGGCGGGCCAGACACCCCCCGCGGTGCGAGCACAGTCGCGATCGCAAACGCCACATCCTCGTCACCCACCGCACGTTCGTGGCACAGCGCGGCGTGGGCACGGGCAACGCGCAGTGCGTAGACATCGGCGCGCGGGCTCGTGACCCCGAGTCCGAGAGCGCTATCGATGAGCCGGGCGCGCGTCTGGTCAGACACCGCAACATCACGCAGACTCGCGCGAGCGCGCTGGACCGTCGCAGCGAGCGCACCATCTGCATCGGACCAGCGCGAAGCCTCCTCCGAACCCCAGGAACCGGGCTCAGACAATGAGACCAGGCGCGCCCAAAAATCCGGCAGGTCATCGGTGCCTACGACGCCCACGTGCATGGGCAGCACGTCGGCCAGGTGCGGCCAGGGCGTCTCCTCCGCCGACGACGCCGCCAGCACGCGAATGTCTCCTGTGGAATCGATGCGCTGCTTGAGCAAGACGAGATTGCTCGGCTCGGCCAGATGGAGATTGTCGACGAGAACCCAGCCTCCCGTCGCTTCGTCGAGAATTCCACGGGAGATGACCTTGCGACGCTCAGCCAGGGTGCGCTCCAGATCGACTCCGCCGATGATCCGGTCACGATCGACGGAAAGCGGCATGCCGCGGACGGGACCGCCTTCATGTGCGTGCAACCACGCGCTGAATGCCGTGAGGCGCGTCGACTTCCCCGCTCCGACAGGGCCCGTGAGCAGGACGCCCGGCAGCACCCGATCGACTGCGAGAACAAGCAGGGCCCGACCCGGCAGCCCTTCGGCCACGGACGAGAACGGCACCCCCGAGGTCACGTCACCCCTCCAGTCGCCGCGCGAGCGCATCAGCGATGCGGTGACCGAGGTCCCGTGTCTCGAGCGGGTCCTTGCGCAGGCGGTGCCGCAATGCAGCCGGCGCGACCGAGCACAGATCGTCCTGAGATGCCGTGTCCCGATCCTGGAGCGCGGCGCGAGCGCGAGCGGCGCGCGCGATGGTCAGCTCTCCGCGATGCCCGTCGAGGCCCAGGTCCGCGCACAACGCGCTCGCCGTCTCCAGGACTCCATCCGGCACGACAACCCCATCCACGCGCGACTGCGCCGCGGCAACTCGCGCACCGAGTTCTTCCGTCGCCTCGACCCACTGTGCCCGGAAACCCTTCGGATCGTCCTCGTACGCCATCCGCCGACGCACGATCTCCGAACGACGCTCCGGTTCGGCCTCCGTCACGATCTCGGCGCACAGTCCGAAACGGTCCTGGAGTTGCGGACGCAGGTCACCTTCCTCAGGGTTCCCTGTACCGACGAGCACCACCCGCGCGGGATGCCGCACCGAGATGGACTCGCGCTCCACCACGTTCTCCCCCGCTGCAGCGACGTCCAACAGCAGGTCCACGAGATGATCCTCCAGCAGGTTGACTTCGTCGATATAGAGGAACCCCCGATGGGCGGACGCGAGAAGGCCCGGTTCGAACGACTTCTTCCCGGTGAGCAGCGCCGCTTCGAGGTCGAGCGTCCCTGCGACGCGATCTTCGGTCGCCCCCAGGGGCAGGTCGATCACGGGCACGCGACGCTGAACACATCCGGGGGCGTCATCTCCGGTACACCGCGCACACAGGCCGGCCAGCGCGTCCGGCGGACAGTTGAACGCACACCCATCAACGACGTCCAGCACCGGCATCAACTCGGCCAACGCACGCACCGCAGTCGTCTTGGCGGTCCCGCGGTGTCCCATGATCATGACGCCGCCGATCTTCCCATCGACCGCGCACAACAGGAGCGCTTCCTTCATCGCCTCCTGGCCAACGATCGCGGCAAACGGAAAGCCCGGCTGGAACGGCGCACTCACGCTTCGTCTCCCTTGTCCGTCACCTTCTTGACCATGATCGCCTCGAGATCTTCGCGGTCGAACTCGTAGTCCTCGCCGCAGAAGTCGCAGCGTACCGACGCGCCGCTATCTTTGTTGATCATGTCCAGCAAATCGTCCACATCCAGCAACTCGAGGCCGGCTTCCAGGCGACCGCGCTCACACGGGCAGGCGAAGGTCAGTTGTACCTCATCCAAGACGTCGAAACCCTCGCCAAGAGCGGCTGTGAGCATCGTATCGAGCGGTGCCTCCGGGTCGAGTGCGAGCAACGCGTCCCCGGTCGGTAGCACCGCGGGCATGTCGCCCGGCAAGGCCTGGACGAGCACCGCCGCGGTAGCCGTAGGCCCATCGGCTCCGGGTGACCACAAGGCGCGTACACGCGTGGCAACCTGATCGCTGATCTCGAAGAACCGCTCCAGGTCCTCGTCGATCTCACCATTCACGAGATCGACCTGGCTCTGCGTGAACCGTCCACGCATGTCCTGGCGTATAACTCCGACGAAGCCGCCGGGGAGCAAGCCGTGCCCGACTCCGCGGTAGCCATCGAGGTCGCATCGGTTGCCGGCGCGCGGCGCGCGCACGTATCCACGAATGGCGCCACCGACTCGGATCTCGGTGAAGATCGTCTTCAGCGGCCCAGCGCCCGACCACTGGATGGACACGCGTTCGCAGTCCTTCCAGGTAGCAGGGAAGGTCGCGGTCGATGACAGGGCGCGTGCCAGAGACTCCGCCCCAAGGGGCCCGGCCTGGTGTCTGCGAAGCGCCTCGCGCACCAACGCGGTCGTTCTGGCTGCGCGCGCACGCAATCGTCCGTCCCGACTCACCGCGATCAGAACACGGTCCTCATCCATCGAACGGGAACTCCAATATCGCTGCCTTCGCGGATAGGTCGCGTTGCATGGCCATCAGCGAATGGTCGGGTGAATACCCCACGAAACAAGTATTCCTTGAATCCCCATACCTGGCAACAATAGGCTGGATGGTACCCACGCTTATCGGACACCGTTTCCGGGGGGGGGTTCTCAATGCCATTCCGCAGCCAGACAAGGTTTCCCATGACCCGCGCACTTCTGTTATTGACGGCCGCCTTGGTTGGGGGCTGGAGCGCCCACGCATCCGTCTCCCCGCAGGAGATCGACACCGTCTTCTTGAGTGATCTGGATCTGGACGTTCGTAGGCAGGCGAAAGCCACCAACGCCATCTGGATGCACCCCGGCCCGCGCAACCTGGACGCGGCGGTCTTTGGCACGGTGGCGGAGCCTCTCGGAACCGAGTTCATGATCGGCGTCCCTCTCTACGACAGGCTGGATGACGGCCAGGGGAACTGGACCGCGACGGCTCTCCCCAATTTTCGCTCCAACATCACCTCGCCCCTGGGCTCCGACGCCGTGGCAGAGGTCAGCGTCCGAGATCGCACGCCGGTAGATCTGCCCTCGTTCACATCCGTCACCTACGACGAAATTGCCCTCACGGTCAAGTTCACCGACCCTTTCGGAAGACGCCTCGAGGTGACCTGCAACAGGGCTCTCCCAAAGGGGCCCTTCCATGAGTTCTTCGGCGGCGTGGGTACGAACCTGATCCAGCACGGACGCACCGGCCTGGGCGGCAAGCAGGCGCCCCAGGTGTTCTCCTACATCTCCCTGTACGGCCTGGCGCAGTTGACCATTGACGGGCAGTTGCTGCCGGGCAATGACCGGCGCCTGATCCACGTCATGGTCACCCAGGGCATCCGGGATGCGAACAACGCTCCGGGCGCGGCCGGTGGAAACGGACCGTTCATGGGGACCAACGCGGAGGTGGACCGCGACGACCTCGAACTGCACATGGTGCTCCCCAGCGTGCGCTTCATGCCCAGCGGCATGCCCCAGCCCAACAGCCCTGTGGTGGGAGTGGGCCAGGAGTACATCCACATTCTGTTCGAGGACGTGACCCTCTCGGGCACGGGCCTCAGAGGAATCCTGCGCCGGTAGCGCACCAAGAGCCCAGATGTCCAGGAATTGATCTTCCCCATGTCCGATGACGTAGCGTTCCCCCGCGACCTGGCCAACGGCGCTCGCACGCGCTGGCAGACGAACAGGCTGCCATGAAGACACTCACCATCTCCCTCCTTGCAACCCTCATGGTCGCGGTCTCCGCAGCGGGTCAGAGTTCGTCGGCGAACACGTCCCTTGTCTCGAGTCTCCCCTACCCAACGGGCTCGTGCGCCGACGTGTGGGCCGACGGCGACCTCGCGTTCCTTGCCCGCCGCGGCGAGGGGTTCGACGTCATTGACGTGTCGGACCCGTCGAATCCAGCCGTCCTGTTCAGCGGACGCAACGATCTGTTCATCCAGGACATCCAGTCAGTGGGCGACAAGCTGTATTGCGCGAACGCGTCCGGAAACGGGCAGGGGCTGGTGATCTTCGATATATCCAACCCGGCCAGCCCGACGGAGATCGGCAGTCACAGTTCGTTCAATCTCCTCACCAGCTATAGCCTGGCCGCGGAGGGCAACCACGCCTACGTAGCGAGTCAGTTCTCGAACCTCGTGGTCGTCCTGGACGTGTCGACCCCGGCAGCCCCAGTCGAGGTGACCACGTTCGGATCACAGTCGCCGATTTCTCAGATTCGCGATGTCACGGTGGTCGGCACCAAGTTGTACGTCTCGTGGCTGTCCGGCGGCTTCGAGATCCACGACATCACGAACCCGGCGAATCCGACGCTCGAGATCGCACACAGCACACCAACATCGCTCTTCCACAACTGCTGGCCCCTGGATGGTGGCACCCACGTCGCGACAACCGATGAGGTCTCGGGCGGATACCTCCGCGTATGGGACATCTCGAATCCGGCCAATATTCTCCAGGTCTCCCAGTGGCGCGCCCACGGGGTCGCGGTCATGCACAACCTGTTCGTGGTCGGGACACTCGGGTTCATCACCAACTACACCGAGGGCCTGCGCATCATCGACCTCTCCAACCCGCTAAACCCGGAGGAGGCCGGCTTCTACGACACGTTCCCCATGGTGAACCCCTTCCAGTTCGGAGCGTGGGGCGTCTACCCGGGACGGGATGAAATCTACGTCGCGGACTTCAACACGGGCTTCTACGTCATCGACTTCAAGCCGGCGACGGCGACCCTCTCCGCAGCCAGTACCTCGCTCAACTGGGGCGACACGATCATGCTCACCCTGGAGGCTGACGCCGGAGCGACGACCATCGAGATGCCCGGAATGGCCGACCTGTCGTTCACGGTCGTCCAGCTCCCGCACTTGCAGCCAGCACCGCTGCTGCAGTTGTTCGGAACGGTGCCCGCGGGGGCGTCGTCGGGAAGCCTGCCTCAGAATTTCCCGCTGCCGGCTGGGAACTTCCCGGCCTACGACGTCGTGTTCACGCTGACGATCGCGGACCAGACGAACGGCTTCGTGTTCGACCAGGACTCGGTCACGATCTCACTGAACTGAGCCGCTTCGTCGCGCCGGGCGTCGCTACTTCACGACCACGCGTTCTGCGTTCGTGAAGTTGAAGATAGGGGCGCCGCTTGAGTAGTCGACCCCCAGCGCCTGAGCGTCGATGAACTGGCCGACAGCCCAGGCCGGCACGGACGCAGAGAGCACGGCGCGACCCGTCCCATCCATGATCGACGAGCCCATCAAGGTGTACGTCGACTGCTCCAGCCAGAAAAACGAGTTCGTCGCACCCGCCGTAGGAAGGAGCACCGACGGTCCGAGTGCGTACGTCCCGTAGGCAGCGAACCACTGGGTGTTGGGTCCCGTGTCGATTTCTATGACCACGGTGCTACCCACGCCCGTCCCCAGTTGCGTCGTGTCGAACCCACCTCGCTCGAACGCACCCATGTCAGGGGTGGCCACGCCATCGTGATCCCCGTCCATCTTCCGCCAGTTCCCAAAGCCGCGGTTGTCGAACTCGCTGGAGTTGAGGTTGTAGTAGATGTCTCCCGCCTCGACGCACGGAGAGTCGAACGGCAGACGGAAGTCTCGCCCCGCGGCGTTCTTCCACAGAGGGTTGGCGCTGATCGATCCGTTCACGCCGGCGAAGGCCGGGTCGCCCACGTCGCAGCTGATGAGATCTGAAGGCGTGATCCCCGCAACGTCCGTTGCGTTGCCCCAGAAAATCGAGTTCGCAATGAACGCGATCGGATCGGGCGGTGGGCCAGGGACGCGGTCGAGCCCGATGGCGCAACCCGTCACCGTCGCCCCGGTAAAGAACGGTGAGGCGCCGTTGCCCAGCCGGACACCGAACGTGCCGCAGTCGACCACCACGTTCTCGGCGAACGCCGGGTGTACCGGGCCATCAAGCTCCACGCCGCCGTTCGGACAGTCGATGACGCGGTTATTCCGGATGACGCGCCCGAACTCCGAGGTCGTCGCCGAGGTGTACAACCCGGCGCCATCTTGCTTGGTGATTGTGAATCCGATCACCTCACCGAGCGTCCCCAGGGTGACCGCATGGGTGCCCGGCTGGCCAGTGGCATCGATGGTCGTCACGGCCGGCCCCTGCTCGGATCTGAGGAACACGAAGTACGGGAGGTTGACCTCCTCGTAGTAGATCCCCGGCCGCACGATGATGTAGTCGTGCGGCCAGACGTACGCCACCGCCCCCGCGATACTCGAGAACGGGTCCGATGGCGTCCCCGAACCTGGGCCCGGAACCGTGTTGTCGACGTAGACCAGGACGTGCTCCAGCGGCTGCCCCCAGGCAGCGCCGGTAATCACGATCGCAATGAGCGGGGCGAGGAGAAGACGCATAGAGGATGGGCTCCGGCGAAGGCAAGCCAACCCAATCGTACGCCGCCACCGGGGCGATAACCAAGCGAAGTTGGCTGGCGAACCGCCACGGCCAGGAAACTACTCCATTTGCTACGCTGTCCTCCGCGCCCTCCGGCTCAGCGCTGACGCGGTCCCCGACCCGAGCAACGACCATGAACCGAGCCTCCATTATCCTCCGAACCATCGCTCTGCTCGTCGCGTCCGGCGCTCTGCTTATTGGCCAGACACCCGCTTACCTCAAGCAGGTGAAGGCGCTTCACGAGGCCATGAAGGGCAAGAGCGCCTTCGCCCGCATCAAAGCCGTCAAGGCCTTCCAGGACTGTGGCGACGCCGCCGGCGTGAAGATCCTCATCGGCCACCTCTCCGGTAACGAAAAGGAGCTGGGCAAGGTCCGCACTCGGTACGAAAAGATCGGCAAGAAGCTCCACGCCGAGCTCGCCAAGATCACCAACGTCCCGCTCACGCGAGGCCAGATGGCGGCCGCGCAAGCGCGGATCCGTCCGCTGGAGGACGAGCACAACAAGCTCGACGAACGCATCGTCGGACTTGAGCGCGTGTCGAAGGCGCTCACCCGCGGCGTCGGAAACCTGGTGAAGTCCGTACCAATTGAGCGGCGGCAACGCGCCATCCAGGAGGTGGTTCAGGCATACGAGTGGGCCGGCAAGCCGGAAGACAAGGCGCTGGCGCTGAGGACAATGGCGTGGGTCGATGAGCCCATGGTCGTCACCACCGTGATGGGCGCAGCCCAGCTCGCGCGGAACCCGGGGGTGCGTGTTGCGGCGCTGGAGACGATGGCGCAGATCGCCAGGCCCGAGATGGCGAAGGTCGCCATCGATGCGCTCAACGACAAGTTCTGGCAGGTCCGTGTCGCCGCCATCGCTGTCATCAAGCAAGTTGGCGGCAAGGAGTCCATCGAGCCGCTCATCGTCGCCCTCGAGCACGCCGAGGGGCGCATGGTCGACGAGCTCGTCGGCGCGCTGAAGCACCTGACCAAGATCAACCACCACGACAACGTCGCGTTGTGGCGCGACTGGTGGAAGCGCAGCGAGGATCGGTTCGAGGGACGAGGAGCCAAGGGAGGCGTACCGGGCGAGGTCGCCGACGCCACCAAAGACCAACGCGGAGCCGGCACGTACTTCTACGGAATCCAAACGCGTTCGAAGCACATCATCTACGTGCTCGACATCAGCGGCAGCATGCGCTGGACGCTGGAGACCCGCTACAGGGAGGGCGCCGGCGGCCTGCCACCCGACGCGCCAGAGGGAAAGTCCAAGCTCGACAACGCGGTGAATGAACTGCTGCAATCCACCACCGGACTGCCCGAGACAGGCACGTTCAACATGATCACCTACGCCATCGAGCACGACATCTGGAAAAAGAAGATGCAGAAGGCTTCCGGTTCGTCAAAGCGCGCAGCCCGTAAGTGGGCGAAGGCCCTGAAGGCCGACGGGGCGACCAACATCTTCGACGCCCTCGAGCGGGCGTTCAAGCTCGTTGGGCGTGGGTCGTTCGACGCCGGCTACGGCCTGGCTGCGGACACCATCTTCTTCCTCTCGGACGGACAGGCGAACCGCGGCCGCGTCGTCGCGCCGGAAGCGATGCTCCGCGAGATCAGGAAACTCAACGATCTGAAGAAGGTGCAGATTCACTGCATCGGGCTCGGATCGAGCACCGACGCGCGTTTCATGCGCCGACTGGCCGAGGAAAACAACGGCCAGTACGTCCACATCGGACCGGGACGTTAGGCACCGGCCGCCTCGCTTCAAGCGAGCGGGACAAAGTCCAACATGTTCGCGACGGCAGACGCGATGGTGAGGACGGCCACCGCGATCCAGATCCTGCGGGAGTCTTCGCCCCGGCCGATATCGACGAGGCCCTCCGCGAACGCGAACGCGCCGAGGAGGAAGCCTGCGAGACCCACGGCGGTAGCGAGACCTTCGAGCGCGGGGACCAGGCCGATAACGAGCGAGAGAACCGCGCCGACCAGCGAGTAGCAGAGGAAAGCACCGACGAGAAAGACGTCGGCGTTCCAGTCAGCCTGGCCGGACTTTCCCGCGACCGATCGCAGGATCAGGCTCACCAACGCCCCGACAGCGAGGAACGTCACGCCGCCGAGCCACGAGATCAGGAGAGACTGTTCGTCCGTCAGCCTGATGACCGAGATGGCGACAACCGCCACGCCACCAAGAACCAGGCCGTGGAGCAGTCCAGCGCGCCCGGGAACGTGCGCGTCGCCGAGTCCGGTCTCCGGGTTCCGGACGATGCGCCATAGCACCACGGGTAGCGCCCTGAACTCGAAGACCGCGTCCGCACTGGAGACCGGTCTCGGCGCCGCCTCCGGCGACTCGGCCTCCGGGTCGGGAGAAGGGGGCTCCGGCGATTCCGGCGGCTCCAGCGGCTCCAGCGGCGGCACCCCCTCAGGGGACCCTGATTGCCTCTGCTCTTCGATCATCGACGGAACACCCTACCCCAACGCGGGGTGAGGTGGGGTTATACGAAACCCGCTCAGGTTCCTTGCGGAGCGTGTTGCGCCGGCAGGGATATCGCCTGCTGCCGGGCCGCGCGCCTACCGCATGCGCGTCCGCAGCCGCCGCCGGCTGGACGCCATGGCTTCGCGACAATCGTATTTGTCGCCTGTCTTCGCCCCGGCGACAACGTAGTCCACCAGCTCCGCGAGGAAGTCGTCCGAGAACACTGGCAGATGCAGCCGCGCGACCCCCACGTTCTCGATCCCATCCCCGCTCAGGCCCAGGTTTCCGGCGCCCAGGGGCCCGGCGAGCGTGATCAGGTCTATGGGCGACCAATAGTTTCGTACCTGTCGCACCCGTTCTCGTGCGATCAGGTCGGGGACCTCCCCCGAAAACGAGATCGACGAAGACTGCACGAAGATCCACCGATCGAAGCGCGCACGTTCCGCGCGATCCGCTGCGCGAATGAGCGCTTCGCATCCGTTTGAGAAGGCGATGGCGGAGAACCGCAGGGACTCGTTGCACGCGCACGCCTCGTGGGCCAGACAGAGCGCGTCCGCGACCTCCGCGATCAGATCGCCCGGAGCGATGCATCCCCAGTTCAGCACCACCCCCGTCGGGTCGCTCCAGTAGGTCACGACCAGTCCGGCTCTACCGGACTCCGCCATCATGTCGCGGACGTCCAGGTCCCACGGAATGCCCAGGTCCATCAGCATGCCGTGGCACACGAAGACGAAGTGATGCGGGTCGAGTGCACCGTTCGCCACGCCATCGACCACGCGGTCCGAAACGCACAGGTCGGCGCAGCCGGCCCCTCCCAGCACGACGCACAGAAGGGCGCCGGAGAGGATGATCCGTCCGCAACGAGACGGCTCCTGACAAGGGCGATTCGCCATGGGAACAAGGGTGGGAGGTGGCCCGACTCGGCCGAGCCCGGCACGAACTACTTGATCGTGCCTCGTTCGAGTTCTGTGACCAGTCGGTTTGGAATACCTGAAAACGAGATCTCCTCAATGGAGGAGTATCCCGCTTCGACCATCATGTTGAGGACCGTCATGACGTGCATGTACGGCGTACGGGCGTAGGCGTTGATCTTCGCCTGCGACTCCGGGGTCGCGTGCGCGAATTTGATGTAGGCCATGACCTCGTCGATCGTCGACTTCGGATCGAGGTCGAAGGTGACGGTCCCGTCTTTGTTTTCCAGGAGTCTCTTTGAGCGCCCGAACGGGGTGGGGCTCCCGTTCCTGAGGAAGAGGACCTCGCGGTCCTTGGGATCACAATCCCAAGAATCTCGGGGGATCTTCAGGATGATCTCGGCATCCTGGAACTCGAGGCTGTCGGAGGCGTCGGAGAGGCGCTTGTCGGTCGGGAGGTACCTGATCAGCTTGTTGCCGCCCTCCGTGGCCAGCTCGACCATGTAGATCAGCGGGCTCCTTAGCACCGCGTCACGAGCGCCTTCTCCGGGCAGGAATAGGCAGAGCTGCATCACAGCCTGGACCCACCCGAAGATCTGCTCCCGGTCGCAACGGATCAGCAGCACTTTGCTGGAGGGATAAACGGGGACTCCGCCGGGCCAGGTGGGACCTCCCGGACCTCCAATCCTGTTCACGTACAGTGAGCGATCGGGAAAGAGCCGAGGGTTGGCCCGAATGCGGAGCTCCTCACGGAGCTTCCCCAGATTGGGGAGTTGCCGACCGGCCAGAATGATGGGCGTCTTCTCGAGGTCCAGTGTCCCTTCCTCGACCAACTTCGCATTCTCTTCGGAGCGGAGATTGATGATGTCGATCACGATCCGCTGCGGATTTTCCCCCAGCGGAATTGCGGACGCGGCGGGAGGAAGCCGCAGGGACCACGGGTCCTTCTCAGACTCCTTCTGCCCCCCTCCATCTTCCTGCGAACACCCGGCCAGAAAAACGCACAGGCCGACAATGACGAGCGTGGATCTCATGAGGCCACTCCTGTTCAACGGTTCCCCGGAACACGACAGCGTACAGCACCGACAACCTGAGCGGCTCTCGTGTCCAGGTCGAGATGATAGGCTGCCGACTCGAATCCACGCGCCGCGACCATCAACCGAGCTCCCTGGAGAACCCGCATGACACAGAAGG
>JABSRK010000319.1 GCA_013213915.1 Planctomycetota bacterium | reverse complement strand
ATCGCGCCTTCATGGAGCGGTGGGTCAACTGGCGTGAGTTCATGGACGCGATCCATCCGGACCGTCCGCGGTCAGTCGCCGCCTTCGTGGACGTCTTGAAGGAGACCTACGCTTCGTACACGCCCGAGTGGGTGGCCGAGGAGTGCGGTCTCGACGCCGACATCGTCCGCGATATCGGTCGCGAGATCGGCAAGGCGCGGGCGGCGTTCGCGTCCCACGTGTGGCGCAACGCGGCGTCCGGAAACCGTGGGGGATGGCAGGTGGCTCGTTGTCTCCAGTTCCTCTCCGTCCTGACCGGATCGGTCGGCACCCGGGGCGGAACGGCCCTCGCGGGCACCAACAAGTTTGTGGCCGCGCCGTTCAAGAAGCCGCGCCCGCAAGAGGTGTGGAACGAGCTCCTGTACCCGCGCGAGTGGCCCCTGTCGCACCACGAGCTGAGCTTCCTGCTGCCTCACCTTCTCAAGGACAAGGGGGGCAAGCTCGACACGTACTTCACTCGTGTCTACAACCCGGTCTGGACCAACCCCGACGGTTTTTCGTGGATCGAGATGCTCAAGGATGAGGACACGGTGGGCTGCCATGTCGCCCTGACGCCGACATGGAGCGAGACCGCGATCTTCGCCGACTACGTGTTGCCCATGGGGCTCGCGACCGAGCGCCACGACATCATGAGCCAGGAGACCCACGCCGGACGCTGGATCTCGTTCCGGCAGCCGGTCATGCGCGTCTACCAAGAGGCAGAAGGCAACCCGGTGGAGTGGACCTGGCAAGCCAACCCGGGGGAGGTGTGGGAGGAGGACGAGTTCTGGATCGCCCTGTCGTGGGCGATCGACGAGGACGGGAGCCTGGGCATCCGCGAGAACTTCGAGTCCCCCTACCGGCCGGGTGAGCGTGTCACCATCGAGGAGTACTACCGCTGGATCTTCGAGAACTCGGTCCCCGGCCTGCCCGAGAAGGCGGAGGCCCTGGGGCTTACGCCTCTCGAGTACATGCGCACCTACGGTGCGTTCGAGGTGGAGGCGGAGACCTACATGGTCCACACGAAGGCGGAGGACGTTTCGGGGGCTAGCAGGGACGAGGACCGCGCCGCGTGGATGAAGGACGGCAAGGTCGTTGCGGTCGACGTCGACGGTGAACCCATGGCCGGCTTCGGGACTCCTTCGAGGCGGCTCGAATTCTGGTCCGACACCATGCAGACGTGGGACTACGGCGAGCAGGCGCTCCCGGGTTACATCAAGAGCCATGTGTACTGGAAGGGTCAGGACCGGGCGAAGGGGGAGTACACGTTGGTGCCGACCTTCCGTTTGCCGACCTTGATCCACACGCGGTCGGGCAACGCCAAGTGGCTGTACGAGCTCTCGAATACGAACCCGGTCTGGATTCACACGTCCGACGCGGCGCGCATCGGCGTCGAGACCGGCGACCTGGTCCGGGTCACCACGCGCAGCGGGTACTTCGTCAACAAGGCATGGGTGACGGAGGGCGTTCGACCGGGTGTGGTCGCGTGTTCCCACCACCTGGGACGCTGGCGTCTGCCCGGTGTCGGCGGCACCGACAGGTGGGCCGCGTCTCCAGTGGAGCTTAAGGAGCAGGGGGACGGCTCGTGGAAGATCCGCCGCACCGGCGACATCGGGCCGTTCCCATCCGACGACCCGGACAGCAAGCGGGTGTGGTGGTCGGACGGCGGCGTCCACCAGAACCTCACCTTCCCGGTGCAGCCGGACCCCATCTCCGGCATGCACTGTTGGCACCAGGGCGTGACCGTCACCGGCGCCGAATCGGACGATGCGTACGGCGATGTCCACGTCGATGTCGGCGCGTCCTACGCGGTCTACGAGGAGTGGCGCGACCTGGCGCGCAAGACCCCGGGTCCCGACAACCTGAGGCGTCCGCTCTGGTTCGCCCGAGCGGTTCGTCCGGCACCCTCTGCGTACCGGATCGAGTAGCCGCTCAGGCCCCCGACCACCCCTTGCCTGCCGTTCTTTTGCGCCCTATCATGCGCACCGTCTCGGGCAGTGGACCGAGGCCTTTCGGGGCTGTGGCGCAATTGGTTAGCGCACCAGACTGTCGATCTGGGGGTTGCGAGTTCGATTCTCGTCAGCCTCGCTACATGCGAGTGATGACCCCGTAACGCTTTGCGTTGCGGGGTCGTTTTTTGCGACGGCGGCGGGGGCCACGTGCTCAACAAGCACCTCGCCAAGTTCGACAAGATCATGAAACGCGGGGTCGGCCTGGGCACCATCCACTACGGCGTCGAGACCACGAAGGGCAAGGCCGGCGACAAGTTCCTCGAATGGCAGGGCGGTTACTTCGAGCCCCACTGGTCGGTCAACCCGCACTGGACCGCCAGGTTCGAGAAGTTCATCGAGCATCCCGTCACCCGCGGTCTCAAAACCTTCGAGGTGAACGACGAGTGGTACTACCACATGCGCTTTCGCCCGGGGATGAAGGACGTCACGCCGATCCTCACAGCCATGCCGGGACCCGAGACTCTGAAGCGCCGGGACGGGGCACACAGCGGCAACCCCCATGTACGCGCCGCGGTTCTGGAGCGCAAGGAGCCTCAGCATCTCGCCTGGGTCGCCGTCCGTCCTGGGGGCGGGCGCGGCTTCGGCTTCACCGGCGCGCACAATCACGTCAACTGGCGCAACGACAACTTCCGGCGAACGGTCCTCAACGGCATCGTCTGGATCAGCGGCGTCGAGGTCCCCGATGACGGCGTTCCGTCCGCCACGCCCGACGACGCGGAGATGGACGCCAACCAGGACAAGCACGGAGACCTCGGTGGCCGGCGCCTCTTTACCTTCCCGGATCGAAAGTAGGGGCTGACGTAGACCTCGATGCGCCCCATTGGTCTCGTATCGGGCTGTGCAGGCGGCGCGTCGCAGCAGCCGGTTGTGACCTCTATCTCGGCACCCACGGACATCGCCCCGATCCGTTAGAGTGAACGGGCCCGCTGGCGTTCGGTTTCCGGCGGCATTCTATTGGAGGACTGAACATGAGAATCATCACGACGGCGCTGGTTGCTGTCGCGCTTCTCGGGCTCGGTGCTTGCGGTGGCGACGAGCCTACCGACAGTCCCGAGACCGTGAACCCGCCCGCAGCAGGCGACAAGGAAACGGGCGGTTCTGACACCACGAGCGCGCCCGCAGCAGCCACCGAGGAATGGGAGACCATCACTGTCCTGGTCGAAGGCATGACGTGAGGCGTGAACTGCCCCCCCGGCGTGGAGGGGCAACTCCTGGAGGTTTCAGGAGTCAAGAGTTGCGACGTCAGTTTCGATGCCAAGACAGCGACCGTGACGGCGAAGAAGGGGACCGACCCCAAGGCCGTGGCGGCGGGTCTGTCCGGTAAGTTCAGCGGCACTGTGCAGTAGCGCCGCCCTGATCCAAGATCCAGGAAGAGGCTGTCACGGGTGTGGCAGCCTCTTCTTGTTCATCGCGTCGTGTCCGGCGGTCAATTCAGGAACTTGATGGCCAGGGGGTACTCCCAAACCTCGCTGTCGTTCGCCTTGATCCCGCCGATGATCGGGAAGATGATCCCACAGACTCCCAGAGCCATGAGCATGGGAATCCCGATGATCACCATGCAGAGAATGGCGGATCCCACGCCGTAGATGACGAAACTGATGATCCAGTTCATCACGTTCTTGCCGTGAGGATCGATGCCGGGGAATTCATCGCGTTTCAATTGCCAGATGAGGATGGGCACGACCAGTCCCAATACGGGAATCAGGAACCCCAGTAGCAGGGACATGTGCAGGAACATGCCCCATTGGCGAGTTTGCGCATCCAACTCGTCCTCGGTCCGCGGGGTGGGCGGGGGTGCCGTGTAGGTCGGTGCGGCGGGTTCGGTGGACGCCGGGGGAGGCGCGGATGGGGGTGCCGCAAGTGGCGACAGAGGAGGCGACGCAGGTGGCGATGCGGGGGGCGATGCGGGGGGCGACTCGGACGGGGCCCGCGCCGCGGCCTTGATGAGGGCGTCTTTCGCGGCGATGAACTCGCCGTAGTCGAGGACACCGTCCTTGTGTAGCTGCTCCAACTGCCGGATTTCGTCGGCAAGGCCCATGTGATCGGCTCCTCTCAGTCGCTCGCTGCAAGCTGCATGTCGCGCCCGGGCCACGCGTGGGGCGAATTATAGGCCCTGTCTCGCTCCGGCGCGGGCGTGCTTCAGTGAGCCAGGGAGCGGCGCTGTCTGGCTGCCCGGATCGCTGTCACCGAACCGCGTGTCGCCCCTACGGCTTCTGCCTGTAGATGCAGTAGACGCGGTGCTCGCTGCGGATGATCAGCTTGTCACCCGCCATCGCCGGAGTGGCCATGCACAGCTCGTCCTCTTCC
>JABSRK010000318.1 GCA_013213915.1 Planctomycetota bacterium | reverse complement strand
CCAACCGGTGGAAACTCATCCACATCCCCGGGCGGAACGGTCCGATCTATCGCCTCTACGACATGGTGGCGGACCCGGGCCAGACCACGGACCTCTCCACCGAGGGCCTCCCAGTCATGAAGCGCCTGATCGCTCACCTCGATGCGTACTGGCAGGGCCGCACCGACCTTCGGTGGTCGCGCGCGGACGACGACCCGGATCGATGAGGCGCCCGCGGGCAGAAACGTGATGGGCGCACCGCCCGGGCTGCGAACGACAACGGCGGGCGGCGCGCCCGAGAGATCGCCAGCCAAATCACGAGCGAAGGCATGACGCGCGCTCGACGCCTACAGATCTGCGCCTTCTGCGCCGCGATCACGGTCGGGTGTTTCGCAGTGATGGACGGTCTCTCGGTCTCCGAGCCGACGGCGCGGGAGCAATTCTCGACCGAAACCGGAGACCGCTACCACGAGGGTGGGGCGCGCGCCTTCGTCCTCATCGCCGATTCCCTGCGGTTCCAGACGCCCACCGAGACCGACCTGATGCCACACCTGGCATCGATGCGCGCCACTGCGACTTCCGCCAAGGTCAAAACGGTGCGCGACGCCGTCACGGTTCCGGCCCTCCGAGCGGCGTTTACGGGACGGTCCCGGCAGGAGGTCCTCGGCTTCGTGCGCAACTTCCTCAAGGGGGACGAGGGGATTCCGAGCCTCTTGAGCCAGATCGCCGACACAGGTGGCCGAACGGCGATCTACTCCGAGGGCAGCTTCCTCCAATTCGGAAGCAACGTCGCCGACCGCCATCCCAACGAGGGGCAAGGTCCCGACGAGGTCACTCGACAAAACCGTGCGGTCAGTGACGCCTTCGCGGACTTCAAGAGCGGCCTCCACGACCTCGTGATCGCCCACGTCACCTACACCGATCACATCGCCCACGCCCACGGCATCCACCACAAGACCTACCGCGATCATCACCGCGCCCTGGACCGGGTGATCGAGAAGATCGACCGCGACCTCCCCGCGAACGCCACCTTCGTCGTCATGGGAGACCATGGCCATGACGAACGAGGGCGTCACGCCATGGGCCTCGACGTCCCCACCTACATCAGCCTCTCGGGACCAGGCTTCCGACAGGGAGTCGACCTGGGGACGATCCCGATTCGAGACTACCGCTACCTGATCGGCTGGGCGATGAAGCGGCCGTTGCCCTCTGACTACCGTGGCGGACGACACCTCCGAGCTCTGGTCCCGGCCGGAGCAGACCTGCCCCTGTCCTACCGTTCGACGCCCGATCAACCCGAGAAACCCCCGGCAGGAAGCGGGCATACGACCTGGTTGGTCGCGGCCTACCTCGGCCTCCTCGGCCACGCCCTCTTCGTGCTCGCGCGCCGAGACCGCAATGACCCCTGGCAGGTTCTCGGTCTGGCGGCCCTCGTCGCGCTTCTCTTCTGGTCGGGGACAACGCCGTGGATTCTCGGAGTCGGTCTCGTGCTCGCGTCCATTCACGCAGCGTGGATCACCCGGAAGATCTCGGCGCTGCGCTACGCCTTGCTGGCGGTCGGGGTCGCCATCGGACTCCACGCCTGGGGGTTGAAACTCGGCCACTGGCGCGCCGCGGTCCACGAGCCCGGCTACCACGTTCTCGACCTGGTCTGGGCCGGAGCCCTCGTCGCCGGTCTCGTCGCTGCGCGCAACATCGATCCCGCCAGGATCGCGTGGGCCCTGCTGGCCCTCCCCGCGGTCCTGTTGTGGCCGACCGTGTACCGCTACGGCTGGGCCGCAACGATGGGGCCCGCATGGAGTGTCGGCACCGTCGTCATCGCCTCGGCCTTCATGCGCCGCGTCGCACCCGTCGATCGGTGGCGCCTCAGACTCGCTGTGCCAGCCGTCTTTCTCGTAGCGATGTTCTTCCACGCCGATGCGACGAACTTCGAGTTCAGCGGCTGGTACTTTCCAGGGTTCCACGTGTCGGCCGTGATTCCGATCTGGCTCGTCGTGGCCGCCAAGATCGTGATCTTCGCGCCGCGTAAACCCGATGGCGTCGGCCTCGCTGCGGCGGGCGCGGCGGTGGCGTTCCTCACGGCTCTCCGTCTCCGGTGGATCGATCCGTCACCCGCAATGAGCCTCGTGATCCTGGTCGGTCTCGCCGTCGCCGTCCGGGCGCTCAGTGGCGAGGCTCGCCGGGTGTTGCGACGATGCGCCGCCCTCGCGGCCCTCTTCTTCGCATTCGGTGAGTTCGTCCGGGTCGATCCCGTGGTCCACGACCACCTGGATCTGCTGTTCTGCGCCCTCGTGCTGACCGCGGCGCCGCTTTCCGCGCTGCGATCGCCTTCTCTCGACCTCTGGCTCGGGACCCTCGGCCTGATCGCCTGCGGTTGGTGCACGGTGGCGTGGACCGTCCACCGCCTCGAATGGGGTTTCCTCTACGAGTACTTCGACCCCGCGTTCGTCGAGTCCGAGGCCGGCTGGTTCCTGCCGTTCATCCTGTTGCGCTACGCGATCCCGGTCGTGATCCTGCGCATCCTCATTCCGGTCCGCCCCGGGGCCCTCCTTGCGGTCGCGGCCGCCAAACTCCTGGCCCTGCTCGCGGTCGCCACCAGCCTGGGTTCCATCGACCCAGGAAGCGATGTCTACTTCGAGGCGGTCCAGGAAGCGGGAGTGCTCCTGGTGTTGATGCTCGGGCTGCTTTGAGGGCAAGGCGAGGGCCGCCCTGACCCCGAACCTGTTGCGGAAACGAACGTCAAAGCGTCACGACCCGGCGCGCGGGCTACCCGCGCTGGGCGTCCGGGGGCGTCACCCAGGAGACGTCGTCGAAATCGATCTGCATGGAGATGCCGCCGACCTTCACGGAGAGTCGCTCGTCGCGACGGTGCAGCTTCTCTATCCGACAGATCTGGCCAAAGCGCGGGATGTAGACCTCGTCATGCTTCTTCAGGTTGCTAAGGAACTCGCGGCGGCGGGCGGCGAAAGCCGTGGTGTGAAGACGCGTTCCGAGGAGGTCCTCGAGCTCGCGCAGCGGTTCCTGCAACGCCTTGGGGACGTTCTTGAGCGCGTTGAGATGGGGACGGGCGGCCTGCACGAAGTCATCGAGGATGCGAGCCACCTCGGCTTCGGCCTCCTGTTCGATCCGGTCCCGGGACGCTTCGGCTTCGCCGAATGCAGCCTCCGCAGCACGCAGCTTCTCCCGGCTCTCCTCGACGAGGTCGACGGACTTCTGGCGCGACTGTTCGGCCGCGACCCGAGAGACCATGAGTTCGTGCATGAGTTCCTCGGCCCTCGCCTCCTGGTTGCTGGTCAACTCGAGAGCCCGATCGACGACGTCGCGGGGCATGCCGTGGCGCTGACAAATGGCCAGCGCCTGGCTCGCTCCTGGCTGTCCGACGATCAGTTCGTACGTCGGCGACAGCATCTTCTGGTCGAACGCCACGCACGCGTTCTCGGCCTCCGGACGCGAGAAGGCGTAGGCCTTCAGGCTCCCCAAGTGTGTCGTCACGACTGTCCGCGCACCGAGTTCGAGCAGCCGCTCCAGGATCGACTCACCCAGGGCAGCGCCCTCGTCCGGATCGGTCCCGGCGCCGAGCTCGTCGAGCAGCACGAGGCTCACGCCCCCCGCCTGCCCGAGGATGCGCACGATGTTCTCGACATGGCCGGAGAACGTGGACAGGTTCTGTGACAGGCTTTGCTCGTCTCCGATATCGGCGTAGACGCCGTCGAGACACGGCAGCTCCGTTCCCACGGCGGCTGGGACATGGAGACCCGACTGGAACATGAGTTGGATGAGACCGATCGTCTTCAACGCGACCGTCTTCCCCCCCGTGTTGGGACCCGTGACGATCAGCATGCGGAACGACTCGCCGAGGGTCGCCGTGATCGGCACGACATCGTGCTCCAGCCGCCCTTGCCGACGCGCATTCACCAGCAACGGATGGCACGCCTCGCGCAGGCGGATGACGGGCTCGTCGATCAGTCGCGCCGCCACCAGTCCCAGGTCGTGGCTCATCCGCGCGCGTGCAGCCGTGAAATCGAGCCAGGCGACCACGTTCTGGGTGTACGCGAGTCGCTTCTCCTCCGCGTAGACCCGCTGCGACAACTCCAGCAGCAAGCGACCGCACTCACGATCCTCATCGAGACGGATATCGGCGAGCTCGTTGGCCAGCACGACCACCTCGTTCGGCTCGACGAACGCCGTCTCCCCCGAGGCGCTCTTGTCGTGGAGAATCCCCCCGACGTGCCCACGGCTATCGAGCTTGACCATCAGAACATACCGGCCATTCCGAATCGACCACGTCCGCTCCTGGAGAAACGCACGGTACCGTTTCCCTGCCACCAACCCGTCCATGCACTCGCGGATGCGTTCTTCCAGATCGCGGCGCTGA
>JABSRK010000317.1 GCA_013213915.1 Planctomycetota bacterium | reverse complement strand
CGGGGTTCCCCGGCACGCTTTCCACGGCGCTCCCCACGGGCGCTGCCATCGCGATCTCGGGTCAGATGGTGGTCGCCGACCCGACCGTCGCATCGACGCTGCGGTTGTCTCAGGCATCTCGCCTCGTCGTGAACTGATGTAATCGCGCTCGTCTGTAGGTTGCTGAGGCTCGCGATGGGCCATCGCATTTGTCGATGACGGCGCTCAGATGGATTTTCTTTTGCCCCGAGGTCCCGACCGCCACGGCGTTCTTGCCCAGTGCTCGCGGCTTCGGATACGCTACGAGCCGATTCGCACTCCCGCTGCGATGACGCCGTCCTCGCCGCCGGCAGGCTGGCAGAGGAAGATTGCCTTCAACCTCACGCGTATTGAAAAGGAGGTCACATGAACCCTCCGATCCGCAGCCTACTCGTCGCCGTTGCGCTCGCCGGTCTTGTCTCCGCGCAACAACCGAACAGCTTCAATGCCTCGATGCAAGTCAATGGCGTAGCCGGCCCTCCATACCCGATCACGGGTGTCGGACTCCCGCGCGGTCTGCCGCAGAACGTCGTCATCACGAGTCTGGTGCCGAACGCGCCGTTCATCCTGTTCGGTGCCGCGTCGCTGTACCCCGCCGGCTCGCCCGTATTGGGTGGCCAGCTCCTGGACGTCGACATCGGCAACGGGGGGTTCATCCTCTTGGACGGGTCCACCAACCCGACCGCGTTCAACACGGGGCCGACCGGCAGCTTCAACAACACCGTCGTCCTGCCCGCGTCGGCGACGATCGGCACTCAGGCGGCGTTCCAGTCTCTTGTGGCCGATCCGAGCGTACCCATCTACGCCGCGACCCTGACTGCCGCGACGGAAGTCGTCGTCTCCCAGGGGCTCACCATCGTTCCCATAACGTTCGGAGGATCAGAGCCCGGCCGTCCGGGCACCCTGTTCAACTTCGTTCCCTATGGGATGACGTTCCCGTTCTACAGCAACACCTACACGTCGATGTTCGTGAACTCCGATGGGCACTGCACTTTCGGGACGAACAACTCCGACTTCACGCCAACCCCGACCGAGTTCAGGATTGGCCCGCCGAGGATCGCTCCCTTCTGGACGGACCTCAACCCCGGCTACGGCGCCTCCGTCACCGTCACGGTCAACCAGAGCGGCCTGACGCCGTTTCCGACGATCACCGTCGACTGGAACGAGATGGCCGAGTGGAGCAACACAGGCGCGCGCCACACCTTCCAACTCGTGCTCAACATGGTCACCGGCGACATCCAGGTCAACCACAGCCCCTTCAACGTCGCCATGATTTACGACCAACTCATGGGCATCGTACCGGGCGGCAACATCGTCCCCGCCGGCGGATGGCCTGCTCAGTACAATCTCTCCACGCTGCCGGGAACCCCCTACTTCGGAGCGGTCAATGAGGCTTTCTGGGAGTGGTTCGGCCTGGTTGGCATGACGTTTTACACTGCGGGCCTGAGCAACCCGTGGGACATGGTCGGCACGACGACCAACTGGCTCGCCATCAGTCCCGGCGTCCCGAACATGGCTCAGTACTACGGTACCTGAGAGAGCCGGTACTGGACGTCCTCTCTTCCGCGAAGAGTCGGGCCCCCGCTACTCTGAGAAAGAGGACATTACCTTCGGGTAATGTCCTCTTTGCGTTCGCGGACGCCCGTTCGTGACCATCTGCGAAGCGTCACGGGCTAGCCAGTTCGAGAAGGTCGAGGGCTCTGCGGCCGAGCTCTTCGCCGACCGTCCACTCCTCGTCGACGACCTCCGCCCCAGTGTCTCGCAGCCGGTCGAGGTGCATGTGATAGCGTCCGCGCGCGACGACGGGGACGGAGCTTGCAAGGCTCTTGACCTGTCGGGAGATCGAGACGGCGACCCGGTCATCGGGGAGCGTGACGCCGACCAGGCAGCAGCTTGCAACGCTGGCGTGCTCGAGCACGTCCGGGTGCGTGGCGTCACCGACAGAAGCTTCGATTCCTTTCGACCGCGCTGCGTCGACGAGCTTCGGGTTGAGGTCGATGACCTTCACGCGCAGTCCAGCCGAGACGAGGGATTCGACCAACCCTTGTCCAGCGGGACCGAATCCCACCACGACGGCATGATTCCCGCCGGCCGTTCCCGCCTCTGCGGCATCGCCCACGCTGACCCGAGCGCCTGCGACGCGCCCTGCGAGGAACACCAGAGACGGCGTGAGCAGCAACGTCACGATGGTCGCTGACGTGAGCAGCATGAACAGATCGTGCGAGACGAGGTCGCTTCCGACACCGAGCAAGACGAGTGCGAATTCACCCGCTTGCGCCAGCGCGACTCCCGTGGCAAGAGCGTGCTGAGAGGGGACTGCGAACAGCCGCAGGATGCCCCAGAGAACACCGATCTTCGTGAGGATGAGCAGGACAACCGCTCCGAGGATGGGGAGGGTATGCGCCATGGCCCAAGCCGGGTCAGCCAGCATCCCGATGGAGCTGAAGAACAGGGTCATGAAGACCGTCCGCACCGCGGAGACGTCTGCGCGAATGAGGATCGAGTACGGCGATCCGGCGAGCAGCAGCCCGGCGACGAACGCTCCGATCGCCGGCGAGACGCCGAGTTGATGCGCAAGCAGAGCTGATCCGAGTCCCGTGACGAGAGCGAGGAGCACAGGCAGCTCGCGATTCCGCAACGTCGTCGTGAGGTCGAGCATGCGCGGGATGACGACCGTGAACAGGATGAAGAAGCCGCCCACCATGAGCGCGGTGAGTCCGAACTCCTTCGCCAGCGAAAGGGCGAACTCTCCGAAGGAGCCCTCCGATTGCATGCTGGAGACGATCAGCACGAGAGGCACGACGGCGACGTCCTGGACGAGGAGCACACCGAGTGCATGTCGCCCGTGCTGGGTGTCGAGTTCTGCGCGCGCCTGCAGCAGCCGAAGCACCGACGCCGTACTACTCAGCGCGAGCGCGGCACCGACCAGCACGGCCTGGCGACCCTCCAGGCCAAGGATCCAAGCGATCGTCGCGCCGATGCCGGCCGTGAGGACGACCTGCATCGCGCCTCCCAGGAGTGCCGCGCGCCCGCAGGCTCGCAACCGCGTCCAGGAAACCTCGAGGCCGATGGAGAACAGGAGCAGCGCAACACCCAGTTCAGCCAGCAGAACGACCATGTCGCCGGACCCGACGACGCCGAATGCATGCGGGCCGAGCAATCCGCCGGCCAGCAGATATCCGATGATGGCGCTTTGCCGAAGTCTCTCGCAAAGTGCGCCCAGCACGAGGGCCACCGCGAGCAGGGTCAGGAGATCGGCGAGCAGGTTCCAGGCGAGCATCGGAGGTCTGTTAGTGAAGAAGTGGCAGCGCCAAGCCTACGGGCACCTGTCCTTTTCGGACATGACTGTCCTTCCTGTCGACGCCAGGATGGTGGTCGTTCGGTCCCGACCGCCACATCAAAGAGGGCCATCTGGCTTTGCCCCGACGGCCCGACGATCGTCAGGTCGTGGTGAACGAGATGGCGGACGTGGGATTGGGCTGACCGGTCACGGGCTCGATGTCGATCGTGACAGCGTAGATGGTCAATCCGGGCGGGACACCGGCGGGAAGGATCCACAGAGACCCGCCGTTGGCGTCAAAGAACCCGTTGGTCGGAGGACCCAGCGGGTTCGTCGCCTGCGAGATCAGGTTGGCCCAGCCGATGTCGATCCCGAAGAACCAGCCGCCGGGAAACGCACCCTGGTTGAAGGTGTAGGCGGTGACGTAGGGGTTGAGCGGAGTGCAGCCGATGTTCTCGACCTGCAGCGACCCCGGGACGGGTTGCGAGAAGCTCAACGCACACGGCGGCGATCCATTGGACAGAAACGGATCTCCGAAGTACCCGTGGGCGCAGTTGATCGACCCGGTGTTGCCGTCGCCCGTGGCCAACGTCAAGAAGCTCGCCGTCGGCGGGATGGGAACGCTCACCACCTGAAAGTTGTTGTAGCCGAATGGCCCCGCCTGGACGACAAGGCCGCCATCGATGAGGACGAAGACCTCACAGCTCGGGCTGCATGCTCCACCGCCGTTCGCGTTGAACACAGTGATCCCCGGATTGGCCAACATGATGGCCTGGAGGTCGAAGGTGATTCCGACATTGGAGTGGGTCGTCATGATCGAATGGTTGAAAGGGTCGCCGGTGTAATTCGGGTTTCCGTTCAGATTCGAAGGATCATTCGACGTGGGGCCGTTCGTCGGCCCGCCGAAGGTCATGGACGTCGACACGAACGGCGAGAAGTCGTAGTTCAGACCGCTGCTCGTGATCTGCGTCGTCGCGCCAGGAAGCGGAACGAAGATCCCGTCGACGTACGTGTTGCCCGGTTGCGCCAAGAACACTGCACCGGAGTTGAACCCAAACCCGAT
>JABSRK010000316.1 GCA_013213915.1 Planctomycetota bacterium | reverse complement strand
TCTCCAAGAACTGGGTCCACGGGATGGTGTCGAGGGACGCCTTGCGAAAGTACAGCCCCGACATCACCAGATCGAAGCGGTTTCCCTTGGCGCCGGCGATGAGAGGTGTCTCCCGCGCACGAGCTCCCAACTCGTCCTCGTAGCGGTCAACCAGCAGCCGCGTCGCGAGGGGCAGGAACGCCGAGACGGCGAGACACAGAACGAGGACGAGGGTCTGCGCGCGGCTGTGTCGCAGGTGTCGCCAGGAGAGCAACCAGACGCCCTTCATGGGATCGCTACTCCCAGCTCCGTCACATCGATGACCCGGCCGAACCGATCGAGGACGCCGTGGTTGTGGGTGACCATGAGAAGGGTCGCGGCGCACTCGGTGACGCGCGCGAACAGGAGGTCCAGCGTCGCCCCAGCGGTGCGCGGATCCAGGTTGCCCGTGGGCTCGTCGCACATCAGCAACTTCGGCTCGGTGACCAGGGCTCGACAGATGGCGACCCGTTGCCGCTCCCCCTGGGAAAGACGACGAGGCCGCCGCGCAAGCACGTGATCTATGCCCATGGAGTCGGCGAGAACGCGCGCACGCTCAGTCACCGACGGGTCGAGGGAAAGATGAGGAGTCACGTGGTAGGGCAGCAGGATGTTCTCGAGCGCTGAGAGGTACTCGAGCAGTTCGAACTCCTGGAAGACGAGCCCGATGTTCGAGATGCGGAAGCGGCGACGCTCCCCGTCGGTGAGGAGCCCGACATCCTCGCCGTCCACGGACACGCGCCCACGCTCCGGGACGAGGATGCCTGCGATCAGGTTGACGAGGGTTGTCTTCCCGGTGCCGCTCGGGCCAATGCACGCCACGTGCTCGCCGGAATCGATGGTGAGGTCGTCCACCGCCAGATCGAAGCCCCCGTCCCCGTAGGTGAACCGGAGGTCCTCGATGGCAATCATGGCGGCGCTCACTTCTTCTTGACCTCGCGATCCCGAGGCCGCACCGGCTCCGGGATGGTGGCCTCCAGCTGCTTCTGTTCGAGGGTCTCGCTGCCGGAGATGCGCCAGCCGCCGCCGGTCTCCACGACCGAGTAACGCGCCTGGTACTCGTTCGTGCGGTGGTGAGAGTGTCCCCAGTGGAAAACCGACCCGTCCACCTGCCAGCGGGCCCGAACCTGGAACCCGGGCCGGTCGCCCACGATCCCGATGTGCTCTATATCCGACTCGCTCATGCGTACGGCGGTGACGCGACTGACCGCGCCGCCCTCCTCCTGCATCACCAAGCTCGCATACACCTCGTTGTAGAGGCCCTCCAACAGCTCGCCGTCAACGCTACGCGCGAGGGCGTCGTAGATCTCCGATTCCTCGATGAAGTGGAAAGCGTTGTAGATGTTGGCGTGCAGCGGCCGGAAGATCTCGAGGGCCTCCTGCCGCGTCGGAACATCGACATCCGCAGCGCCCAGCGGAACGGCCACACGGAAGAACGGCCACGCGACCGCGGCGACCACGAGTCCGATCACGACGGCCCGGCCGTACACACCCTGACGATGCCGCATCCGCCCGGTCACGGCACCGAACACGCCCCAGAGCAGGAGCACCGCCAGCACCGCCCCCGACACCATGGGCACCTGGACACGAGAATCGGGCTTCCCCTTGGATACCGGCACGTGGAGGAAGCGGTCCTTCGGCTCCTCGTCTGAGCGATGCCACGTGTACTCGGGCTCCTCCTTGAGGAAGATGATCACCTCCTCTTCGCCCTGGGCGAGGAGGACGGCGGCGACCTCCATGGGAGGAGCGTCATTCTCGAACCCGAGCGCGTAGTCCGGCGGGAACGGCCCCCAGACCAGGTTCACCCTCTCCGGCGGCGACAGGGCCGCATACGTCAGCGTCAGCCGCACCTTGAAGAGCGCCCGCATGCCGAAGCGCGGGAACAACGGCAGCAAGCTGTGTTCGGGCTCGGGCACCTCGAAGCGGGTGGCCTGGGGCGTCACCTCGATGCCGTCGATCCGGACCTTGTTGTGTTCCTTGAAGTAGGCGAACAGCGCCGAGCGGAGCGGCTCTTCCTCGTCCGGCGCGAGATCCTCCTTGTCGCTCCGGGGGACGTCCACGATCTCGTCGCAGAAGACCAGGTTCATCATGATGGCCGCGACGACCTTCCCCTTCTCGACGCGGATGCGGAGGTCCACGTCCGGGCCATCGTTGGGATGGACCGAGAGCGCGGTCAGGATGATCGCAAGGGCTGCCGTCATGTCCCTCAATCCTCCCCCCGGAACGTCGCGCCTTCAACGGTCCCACCCCACCGAAAGTCGCCATGAGGCCCCGGATGGGCCCTCGGCCATGGGTTCTCGCCATTGGGCCCCACCCGCCCGGGTTCCGGATATCATGGGTGCCCTTCCATCCCGTGAGGCCCAAAAAGATGAACCGTATCCCGTTGCTTACACTCGCATTCCTGCTGCTCCCCCCCGCTTTCATGGTCGCCCAGACCCCCATCGCCGACGCCAAGAAGGCCGTCTCCGCTGAGGTCCTGAAGTTCGAGGAGCACGTCGTCACGCTCTCCAACCCCTTCTTCGAGGGGCGGGTACCCGGCTCCAACGGCATGGAGGTGGCCAAGGATTACATGGAGTTCTGGTTCAAGCAGTACGGGCTTATCCCGTCCTTCGCAGACGCCAACGGCACCGCCAACTCCAGTTGGCGCCAGCCCTTCCCCATGGGAGGCAAGGTGCAGGTGACCGCTGAGGCGATGCAAGTGGGCAACCGCAAACTCATCGCCGCGAAGGATTTCCTGGCCCTCCCCATCGGAGGTTCGGGCACGGTCGATGCCCCGCTGGTCTTCTGCGGCTACGGGATCCGTACGGGCCCCGACGGGTTCTCCAACCTGCCCGAGGACGTGGACCTGGGCGGGAAGATCGCCGTCGTCTTCAGCCACGAGCCCATGAACGACGCCGGCAAGAGCAAGTGGGCGACGGCCCGTCGTGACTGGTCACGTCGCCGGCTCACCCGATTCAAGGCCAGCGCCCTCGGGAGGGTCGGCGCCAAGGGCCTGATCGTGATCCCCGCACCAGGAGTCGCGGACCCGGAAGCCGCCACCCTCGACCGCGGCAGGGCGACCCGTGTCCGCGCGGACGCGATCCCGGTGATGCATGTCACCGCGGCGGTCGGCGGCGAACTCCTCGCGAACGCCGGCCAATCCCCCATGGACCTGCGGAAGATGGCGGACGCGGGCACAGCCATGCTGCCCCTGCAGACGAAGGCCTCCATTTCAGCCACCGTCGAATTGGAGCGCACCATGGCCGAGAACGTGGCCGGCACGATCCCGGGACGCGGTGCCTTGAAGGATGAGATCGTGATCATCGGCGCACACCTCGATCACCTCGGCATGGGCTACTTCGGATCCCGCGAAGGATCGGGCAAGCTGCACCCGGGCGCAGACGACAACGCCACGGGCGCGGCCGCGGTGATCATGCTCGCCGAGCGCCTCGTGAAGCACTACGCGTCGCTGCCCGCCGACCAGCCCGCGCGGTCTATCGTGTGCGTGGCCTGGAGCGCCGAGGAGTCGGGCCTCAACGGCTCCCGCTTCTACGTCAACAACCCGATCGGCAAGATCGAGGACCACGCGCTCTGCATCAACTTCGACATGATCGGACGGGTAGAGGGCAAGCGCCTGAAATTCGCCGGCACCACGTCCGGCACCGGCATGGAAGCCTGGCTTGCCCCGATCATCGAAGGCTGTCCCCTCGAACTGCAGACGAGCAGTCGCATGAGCGGCGGCTCGGATCACATGTCGTTCATGCAGAAACGGGTCCCCTACCTGTTCAGCATCAACGACCTGCATGCCGACTATCACACGTCGCGAGACACCAGCAACAAGATCAACTGCGCGGACGGCGTCCAGGTCATCGACCTCTACGAGAAGGTCGGGAAGACCATCGCCACCCTGCCCGAAAAGCCCAAGTGGGTGGGCCGCGCTCGGCGATAACCCTCGCTACACCGGGAGATCGCCGCGGCCGAAGACGGACTCGAGTTCGTATCCGGCCGCGGCGAACGCCTCCGACGCACCTTCGCCGCGATCGACGAGACAGATGACGCGGCGCACGTCGCCACCGGCTTCCTTCACCAGTTCCGCAGCCTTCAGGGTCGAGCCTCCGGTGGTCGTCGTGTCCTCCACCAACGCCACCCGCATCCCCTCACGGAACGCCCCCTCCACCTGGCGACCAAGGCCGTGTTTTTTCGCCTCCTTGCGGACAAAGAACCCGAGCAGATCGGACATCCCGTCATCCCGGGCCGCGGCTCCGAGGACCGCGGACACGAGGGGAACGGCACCCACCGCCATGCCTCCGACGGCTTCCACTTCAGGACCGTCCTTCAACTTCTCGAGCACCAGCTGGCCCGACA
>JABSRK010000315.1 GCA_013213915.1 Planctomycetota bacterium | reverse complement strand
CCCGGATCGCAACCCCCAACAACGGGCGCAGGCGCACGCGCGTTTTCTCGACTTGGGGGAGGCGTATAGCGTTCTGAAGGACCCACGTCAGCGCCGCAATCACGACCGCGGCAGGCCGCAAGCGGCCCCGTCGTCGCACAGAGCATCCCGATCAGGTAGACCCCTCCCGCCACAAGGCCCACGAAGGCGAACCCGACCTCCATGGCCATCGCCGCGGCGAGGGCCGAGGCAATGACGCTGGCGCCGCCGTTTGCTCCGATCGCCCAGGGCATGAGCCCCGGGGTCGTCTCGCGGAGGCGTCGCAAGGCCAGGGGAAAGGGCATGCCCATCAGCACGGTCAACGGTGCGAGGACCACGATGGCGACGGCGATACGCATGCCGAGGTCAAGGTGGAGGAAGGTGGCAGCGATCTTCGGGAGGGCGAACGTCATCACACCGATGAGTACGGCGATGAGCATGATGGCGATGCGGATGCCCTTCGCCGGATCCTTGAACAAGCGCTCGGACAGGGCGCTGCCGATGCCGGCGAAGAAGAGGAAGCTGAACAGGACGACGGTTAACGCGTACGTCGGGTGTCCGAGGAAGAGGATCAGGCGCTGGACCATGCTGATCTCGAGCAGCATGAACCCGGCCCCGAGAGAGAGGAAGTAGAGGATGTGCCGGCCGGCGTGAGCGTGGGCGAGGTCCTTGCGGTGGCGGACGACGAGTGGCAGCAGCACGAGCGCCAGGACGAGCACCGTTGCCTGCAGCAAGAGGTCCCGCAGGATGCTTGCGGCGATGGGCCACCGGATCCCGAAAGCGCGCGCGCATGCAGAGTCCTCGAACTCGGCGGAGTCCCAGATGCTGTGGAAGTCAAAGAAGAACGGCGAGTCGTCCGTCACCGGGCGCACCTTGAGCGGATACGACTCGAAGAACTCCTCCTCGGTACCCGCGTCGATGGCGCTTGCCAGCCGAGTGAAGGGGTTGTCCTTCTCATACCCCGGTACGAACTCGACCTCCAGCTTGGGGGCGGTCACCGTTGCCGCCGTTCGGTAGAACGCGATCACGTCCTCGTGGAGCGGATTGGTGGAGAACACCGTCCCGCCCAGGAAACCCTCCACCTGCCCGATGACGGCGCAGTGCTTGGACGGCTCCTTCGCGCCGCGCCGGCGCAACTCGAGCATGGCTGTCCCGAAGATGCGGAGGGTCTCGCGGGTCGGCTTGTCGTAGAGGCGCAGGATCGAGAGCGTGCCCTCCGGCTTCAAGTGGTCGAAGTAGTCGCCGAGCGCCTCCTGTGTGTACAGATACGATTCGGACAGCACGAACGCGCCCGCGGCGCCCGCCGTGTAGGTGTCGGCCCCCGCGATGATGATGACGTCGAACTTCTTGTCGAGCCGGCGGAGGGTGCTGCGTCCCTCGCCCACGACGACGCTGACATCCTTGTGGTCGAAGATGTGCCCGTTGTAGTCTGCGTAATCGACTCCGGTCACCCGTGCCATCTCGGGGTTGATCTCGATCCCCATGACACTCTTGGCACCGGCGTGTATGGCCTCGCGGAGATCGGGCCCGCCGCCGACCCCAATGATCAGGACGTCGGGCCGGTAGCCCGTGGCGAGGGCCCGGCGGATGTGCGGCCGGTAGGAGATCCGGTGCGCGCCCAGTTCGTGACGTGCCTTCCACGTATCCTTCGACTGCATGAAGGTGCCCGCGCCCCCGTCCTGGAGGATGTGGATCTCGTCGCGCTTGCCGTTGTCGTCGACGAACTTCACGAGATCGAGGCGGGATAGCGGCGTCCAGCGCTGGTCGATGACTTCGCCGTCCTTTACGGCCAGCGCTCGCTTGTCCTTGGCCATCCGGATCTCGAGAAGATCCGGCCCCATGGCCATGACGGCGATGCCTGCCGCGGCGACGGCAAGCGAGCCGACCAGGGATCGCTTGTCCCTTCCGGCCAGCGCGAAGAAGACGCCCGCAAGGGGACCGATGAGCGCGCACGCTGCCAGCAGTCGTTCGCCGCCGAGCGGGGAGATGGCAAGCACGAACAACCAGGTGCCGACCGCACTGCCGAGGAGATTGACCGCGTAGCGGCGGTGGACGTTGCCCCCGGCCGAGAGGGTCAAGGTGATGACGAGTCCACCACAGGAGTAGGGGACCAGCAGCAGCAGGCACGACAGCAGCACCGCCCCGGTGTTGCTGCCCGACATGGACATGCCGTCGGCCACGAGCGATTGCAGGACATGCCCGAGGACTACCGTCACTCCGAATGCCGAACTGAGCCACGCCAGGCGGCGAGCGACATTGCCCTCTTTGAGCTTCGGAAAGAGCGTGGTGACGGTCCCCGCCACCGCGAATCCGAGCATCGCCATGGTCAGGACGATGTACGCGTGGTGGTACCACATCTGCACCGACAGGATGCGCATGTGCAACACCTGCAGTGCAAGGATCGAGCCGGAAATGAGGAACAGGCCGAGGCCCATGGACGGCTCCCGCACCGAGTTGTCCGAGGTTGAGTTCGTCATGGGCGTCGTGTTCCGGCCGAACCGCGCCGAAGAGTGCTCAATGGATCGTCAAGACGTGCGCTCGGATGATCTCGCCCGCGTTCTGATTGAAGTCACCTGAGGGGTAGTACCCTACATACGCGTACAAGGCCAGCGACAGGCCTGCGTCTTTACGGAGAATCGCCCCATGCAGAGGTTCATCAGCTTCGTGTTCCTGTGGTTGGTTGCGGGGGCGATGTACCTTTCGTGCCGAGCCGGCGCCAGCGTTGACGCGATGCTGACGAACGGGGTACGGTCGCCTCCGTTGGCGTCGTAACGGCGCGATCGCGTCGTGAGTGGAGTTTTCGGGAACCGGAAGGGATGGTGGAGCGGCCATCCAAGCTCGAGGAGCGAAGTCGGTGCTCAACATCCCTATTCTGCGTTGGGGCCAGCCCTACGAGAGCCTGGATTCGGACGACGTGGTGCACTTCGCCACCGGTGAGGCGTTGGCGAAGGTCGGCCAGGCGATTCCGGGCCTGGTGGCGCGGGACATACGCCGCGCTGCGCGCGCACGCGAGGTCCTTCGCGAGATTCCCTCCGCTACGCTCATCGAGATGATGAAGAAGGCGGGGGACCTGTTCCTGAACGCCACCCTGCCCATGGGGGACGGGGAGCAATCCCCCGACGACTTCGCACATCACCAGTCCGCCACGACCGGTCTGCCGGAGCACATGTGCAAGGCGAACATGGTCAAGAACCACTTCGTCCTGCAGAACATGGACCGCATGCTGGACGCGCTCACTCGCGGTCTCGATCTCGAGATCTTCTCGCGGGGCTACGGCAAAGAGGAGCGGGGGGTCATCGTCAGCTACCAGGCCTGCTCACCCGTCGTCGGCATGGTGCTGCCCTCCAACTCGCCCGGAGTCCACACCCTGTGGTTGCCCATCATCCCCATGCAGGTGGGGCTCGTCTTGAAGCCTGGACCCCAGGAGCCGTGGACGCCGTATCGCATGGCCGCCGCGTTCTTCGAAGCAGGTGTGCCGCGGGAGGCCATCTCCATCTACCCGGGAGGTGCGGAGATGGGGGCTGCCATCGTCGACAAGTGCGACCGCACCATGATCTTCGGTGGCCAGCCGACGGTGGACACCTATCGGGGTGACCCGGGAGTCCAGGTCCACGGACCGGGCTTCAGCAAGGTCCTGTTAGGTGACGACGTCGTGGACGACTGGGAGAGCTACATCGACCTCATCTGTGACAGCGTGTTCTTGAACTCCGGACGCGGCTGCATCAACTGCTCCGGCGTCTGGGCGTCGCGACACACCGAGGAGATCGCGGCGGCCATCGCGGAACGCCTCGGCCCGGTGGACGCGAAGCCCCCGGAGGACCCCGAGGCGGCCCTCGCTGCGTTCACGGTTGAAGGCCAGGCGCAGGCCATCGCCGCCTCCATCAAGGACGACCTGAAGCAACCCGGGGTCCGCGACATGACGTCCTCGTTCGGTGCCCGTCTCGTCGAGAAGGAGCGGTGCGCCTACCTCAGACCCTGGGTCGTTCACTGCGCGTCCCCAGAGCCCGCCATCGCCAACAAGGAGTTCATGTTCCCGTTCGTGACCGTGGTCGAGTGCCCGCAAGACCAGATGATCGAGCGCATCGGCGGCACCCTGGTCGCCTCGGCCATCACCGACGACCCGTCCTGGAGCCGTCAGCTCACCGACGCCACCAACATCGATCGCTTGAACATCGGGCCAATCCCCACCATCAAGCTCGACTGGCTCCAGCCCCACGAGGGCAACATCGTGGACTTCCTGTACCGGGCGCGCTCCTTCCAGATGCCGGAGGATCGGCTGCAAGCCGATCTCGGTCCCTGACACCGAGATGGCGAACGGCTTCGATCGCGTGGATGGCGACTACAACGACTTCTGGGCAGGACGGGACGACATCAGC
>JABSRK010000314.1 GCA_013213915.1 Planctomycetota bacterium | reverse complement strand
CAAGCTCCAACCCGTAGAAGAGAAACCGCTGAGCCACCCAACAACCGGGCGGCGCACCGTATCCTTAGGTCAGGAACTCCACCGTCCCGCTCGAGACATCGTAAAACGCACCGGCGAGGAGCAAAGCTCCCTTCTGTTCCAGTGAGTTGAGCAGGGCGCTCTCCCGTCTGATTCGTGCGAGAGAGAGATCGATGTGCTTCCGCGCCACGGAGTTGATGTAGACGTCGTCCGACGGGTCCCTCGCCGCGGGCAGCGGAGTCGCGTCCACTGCAGGCTTGAGCTTTCGGGTCACCGCGTCCAGGTCTCCGCCTGGCGCTCCCGCGCAGGCCAGCGTCACGGCCCCGCAGCGGCTGTGCCCCAGAACGACGAGCACCTGAGTCCCGACCACGTGACAGGCAAACTCCAGGCTGCCTATCACGTCGCCCGAGACAGCGTGGCCGGCGACCCGAACGCACATGAGATCACCCAGTCCCTGATCGAAAATCCGTTCCGGCGTCACCCTCGAATCCATACAGGCAAGCACGGCGGCGAAGGGATGCTGGGCCAAGCTCGTCCTGGCGACCTCAGCCTTCGGGTCCCTTTCGACGACCGCTCCGGCACGGAACCGATCGTGCCCAACCACCAATCGCTGGAGGGCCTCATCCGGAGTAGACGGCATGGGATCGGTCGAGACATGATCGGTCATGGAAGATGGGGGCGATCAGAAGACAGCGCGCGACGATCACTGGAGATCGGTGAAAATCGGCAGGTTGATGGGGTCCAGGATGAACGTCAGATCGAGCTTGCCATCCTCGATCATCGCGTAGTACGTGCCGTTGGCCTGGCGATTCCCGATGATGAGCGCCTTCCATTCCCCCTCGTCGGTCTGCGGAATGCCGCTGTTGGTAGCTCCCTCAGGCTCGAACCAACGGACCAGCAGATGGGGCCTTTCGAATCCCATCTCCGGGCGCGCGCCCTCACCGATCCACGATTCCACGGCCACGCCCCCGGTCATGGCTGTCAGGAGTCTCCGCTGGATGTCCGGCTTCATGGCCACTCGAACGCCGTTCACGTCTCGCGAAAGCACCAGATCCTGCTGCAGACCAGGGATTCGGCCCGTGTATCTCGTGGCCTTGCCCTCGGCGTTTGTCACCTCCATGCGTCCAACCTTGAAGTACGCGTCCGTGCACTTGGCGCGCCGCTCGAGCAAACTCCAGTACGGACGTCCCAAGAACGCCACCGCCTCGTCCTTCACCCAGCCCGTTCCAGGCTGGCCGACGACCCGCAAGGGCCGCTCACCCTCGCTGGAAGAACCGATCTTGATCCTCTGCTCTGCCCTGACCTGACCACCGGGCGCCGTCACGGACACGACGACCTCAAGTGCCGGCTCGAACGCTGGCTCCTCGATCGCGAAGCGAACGAACTGTACGGCGCCAAGGCTGGACAAGAACTCGCCCGTATCCACCTCGTCGGCGAACAACGTTACGTTGGGCATGGTTCGCCCGGGGAGCGTGATCCTGAAGACCTGCTGATTGTGCCGCTGCAGCATCAAAGCGGAATCGTCCTGGCGCTCGACTCTTACGCTGGCGATCCGTGAATTGGGAATGTCGAGGGGGCGGCGATCCCTGTAGCGGGCCAGGTCGCCCTGGAGGAGCGGGACGATATGGTCGCTGACCACGACCAGGGGCAGCTTGTCATCGAGGCCGGCGACGATGCCACCGTTGCCACGAATGCGGCCGAATCGCACCACGTGGGATTCTCCCGAGGCCGTCCCCACCACGATCCGCCACGCGGGTGGGTCGGTCAGTTCTTCCATGGGTCCCTGATCCCACAGGCGCGCCTGAATGGCCAGGGAGAGCACCGCCTGTCGCAGCCGATCGCAGTGTTCGCCGTCAGCTGGCGCGCCCGCTATTGGCGCTTCCATGAACCAACGAGCATGCCCGCGGTCGAGGGACAGCACGCGCTCGCCCGCGCGCTCGACCTCGATCGTCTTGACATCCAGCACATCCAGCCGCAACAAAGCCGGGTCCTCGGCGTCCCTCGCTTCGGGTGCGAGGCTGCGCAGCACCTCTTGTGGTACGGCGAAGACCTCCGGTCGCGCGCTCGCACGGCAGGTCACCTCCCCCGGCCCCACCTCCGAGCCCAAGGCCAAGGACACCGGATTCATGGTCGGCCCGCTGACCGTGATCGTCAGGCAATCGCGCACGCCCAGACCCAGTTCCTGTTCTTCGTTCGCATCTGGATCTTCGACGACCAGGCGCAACGGCTTCAGGGCCTGGACGACCTCCAGGACCTCCTCGACAACGCGCGCCTTGGCTGGCACGGGCCGGCCCCCTTCCAGGGACGCGCTGCTCACCTGCCAACCTCCAGCGCCGCGGGTGAACGTCACCGCGTCCTTGACCCTGTGCCCCCCCGCGTCTTCGATGCGCACCTCATTCGCGTCGCTTGCGAGGAAGTTGCTGAAGAAGGGCCCGCCCGTGAGGGCAGGATGGACCTCCCCCGGGCCCCCTCGAAGGAAGATCGCCCACACGCCGAGGAGGCCCCCGACGAGCACCATGAGGATCAGGGTGGTCTTGATGTTCACACCATCAGTTCCTGCGGACGTAAAACACCACCATCCCGGTCACCGCGGCGAGCAAAGGCATGATCAACACGGCAACCACGGTGAAAGGCGTCTCGAGCTTGCGCGTGTTGATCCATCGATCCTGCTGCTCGGTACGGGGGACAAGCCCGATGGCGGATTCGCGATCGGTGAGCCAGGCAATCGAGTTCAGCAGGAGATCACGATTGCCGTAGAGCGATCCCCCCAACAGCGCCTGCTCCTGAAACACATCTTCGGTGCCAATGACGACCACGCGAGACTTCTTCCCCGCATCCAGGTCCCGCTCGCACGCCGCGGCAATGCACGCGCTGCCGAGGCTCTGGCGACGCCCGGGAACGACCTCCGGCTTGCCCGTGCCGATCTCGAAACGCACGACGTCAGCCTGGGCAAACGGCGACACTTCCATCAGCCTCGACGTGGTCGTGCGTGGCGCCACCCCGCGATCGACCATGAGGGGCCGGCAAATGCCCATGAACACCCGAACGCGCTTCTTGATCTCGCGAATGATCTTGTGCTCACCGACACACATCTCAGAGCTCTCGAGGAAACCCGGCGCCCTGTGTGCTGGTCGGTTCTTTCCGTCGTCGGCGATCAACATGGACGGGAGAGAGATCCCGTACGGCTCGAGAACCCCGCGGAACGTCTCAGGCGCGCCCGCCGATGCGCAGATCAGGATGCGCCCACCACGGCGCTCGAACGCCTCCAGGTTCCGAGCGGCCTGCAGGTCCAGGTTCGCACGTGGCGCGCCCACGATCACTGCCTGGAGGCGGTCGGGGACCTTCGCCGACAGATCAAACGGGGTCGGTTCATAGCCCTCCCCCTTCAGCATGCGAGACACCACCGCATACTCGTCCGTTCCGGGTTCCATCCGACCTCGGAATCCTCTCAGGACTCCGACCGCGATCGTCTCTCCGGCGGTGATCGAACGAAGCGCCGCCACCAGCTCCTCTCGCACGCGCCATGAACGCGGGGCCTGGGGTTGCACCTGGATCTGGCCGCCGGAGAGCATGCCCCATTGCATATCGACCATCATTCGCCGCAAGGGGATCTCCAGGTGTCGCCCACCGTGGCGCAGGATCACTCGGTTCAGAAGCTCACTCGGCTCGACGCCGAGCTTCCGCGCGACACCTTCAACTGCCATGGCCTGACGTTCCTGGAACGCCACGGTGAGTTCGAGGTGCGGCGTAGCCTTCGCCCATTCCTGGAGCACCCGACGGATGCGGACCTGGGCGTCCTGCAGAATGGGCTGGTAGGCGTGAACGAGGATATCTCCGCGCACCAGACCGGTGGCGCCCCTGACACGCGCTTTAAGGTCTTCGTCGAAGCCCCAGCAGTAGTACACCTCGAGCGGCGACTCGATCTCTCGCAAGAGTTGCTTCGCCAGCGGGTCGAGCGCGTACCGCTTGTCGTGCGTCGTATCGAACCGCAAGTCGACGCGATAGGAGAGCTGGCGGACAGCCGCCACCAACCCGATCGCGAGCGCCGTCCCCAAGAGACAGATGACCACGACGTTGACGGCGACACCGAAGCGGTAACCACCGGTCAACCCCGACTCGTTCTTGTTCGGCTTGCTCACACCCACTTTCGCGTCTCCAGAATGCGCGTCGTGTAGAGCAGGAACAAACTGCAAAAGGCCAGCTTGTAGGTGAGGTGCACCATGTCGAGCAGCCCCCGCGCGGCCTCCTCGAGCTGGAGGTTCAGATCGCCGGCGCGGATCACCGCTCGCAGCACCGGCCAGTCCGCCGGGATCACCTGCCACATCATGGGAGCGACACCGATGAGAATCAGCAGGGCGACGCCCAGGAATGCTGCGAGG
>JABSRK010000313.1 GCA_013213915.1 Planctomycetota bacterium | reverse complement strand
CCCGACCCGCCGAGAGCGTTTATCGCGCGCGCCACTTTGCGCCGTCGCTTACCGTGGGACAGCGATCCAGCGGCGGAAGCCAGCGCAACTCGTATGGACGTCTGGTTGGCCCGACGCAGGAAAAAAAAGAGGCGCCGTCCGGATTCGAACCGGAGTAGGCGGATTTGCAATCCACTGCCTAACCACTTGGCTACGGCGCCTTGAATGCGACTCAGACAGGATGATATCCCTGGCCTACACGGGGATCAACCAGCGGAGTGATCGGGTCTATGGGGAACAGGACCGCAGAAGGCGACGGAAGGCGGCGCGCATCCAGGACCGCCGTGCTGCTGTTGGCCGCCGGCCTCGCTACCGGATGCGCGGGTGGCCTGGACGCCGAGGCACCGTCGTCGCGGCTCGTCACCGACATGCCCCTTCGAGCCGACGCTCGAAGTGTACTCATCCCGGGTGAGACCTGCACCTACGGCGTCAGCTGGGGCGGAGTGCTGCCCGTCGGGCGTGTCGAGTACAGCTACGACGAAATCGAAACCGAGGAGGGAAAGCTGCTCGTGTTCAGCGGCGTCACCGAGCCGTTGCTTCGCATCAAGGCGTTCTTGCGAGCAGCGGGCACCATCCGCACCCTCGCCGACCCGGAGACGTTCCTGCCCGTGTCCACGTTCTGGGTCACCGCGGACGACGACCCACACACGCGCACCATCTGGTTCGACCAGAAAGCCGGCGTCGCGTTCGCTGGCAAGTGGACCAGGAAGTTTGTCCAGGCCGCCGAGATCCGCGGCAAGAACATGCTCGACCCGATCGGAGCCATCTTCTACGGACGGGTCGTGCTCATCGATCCCGAGAGCGAGATCCGTGTGTTGATGGTCGAGGGCGCCAGGGTGCACCTGATGACCATCCGCCACGCGGGTGAAGAACACATCATGTTCAAGGGTGAGCGCGTCCCGTGCACCAAGGTCTCCTTGCGTACGGACCGCCTCAGGGACGACGGCACGCTCATCGACGAGAAGCCGTGGAACGACCTCGTTGCGTGGGTCGCGGAAATCCCCGGACGCCCGATCATGCGGATCTCGGGCAAGCTCAAGTCCGGCTCGGTGGCGCTGAAGCTGGCAGCCCGGACGCTCCCGGAGACCACGCGGTAGCTCTTCGTGGCTCGCTCCTGATTCGTTCGTAGGATCTCGCCATGGAACGTGACTCCATGCCCGTCGATGTGCTCCTGGTGGGAGCGGGACCTGCCAACCTGGCGTGCGCCTACCGGCTCGCCCAGCTCCTGCAGGAGAAGGGGAAGCTCGACGATCACGTCATCATGATCGTCGAGAAGGGGCGCGAGGTCGGCGACCACATCCTGTCCGGTGCGATCATGGACCCGAAGGCCATGGCTGAACTGTTCGGGGACGACTGGCGCGCGCAGGGCTGCCCCGTCGAGGCGGACGTCACCGACGAGAGTGTCTTCACCCTCACCGCCACGAAGGCAAGCAAGATGGCCTTCATCCCTCCCCCGCTCAAGAATCACGGCAACGTCATCGTCAGCCTCTCGTACGTCGCGCGTTGGATGAAGGAGCAGGTCGAGGCGTTCGGCGACGCGATTATGATCGCCGAGGAGCAGCCGGCGGCCGACGTCCTGCTGGACGGCGAACGCGTCACCGGCGTGCGCCTGGTGGATCGGGGTCGGGAGAAGGACGGTACCGAGGGCGCCGCCTTTGAACCGGGAGCCGACATCGAGGCGCGCGTCACCGTCCTCGGCGAAGGCAGCCGCGGGTCGCTCACCAAGATCCTCGTCGACAGGCTCGGGCTCGGCGGCGAAAACCCCCAGGTGTACGGCACCGGGGTGAAGGAAATCTGGGACGTCCCCGAGGGCCGCATCAACGCCGGCACGGTCTGGCACACCGCGGGCTGGCCACTTCCGAACAGCACCTACGGCGGCTCCTGGATGTACGCCATGTCCGATACGCGCCTCTCCGTCGGCTTCGTCACTGCCTTGGACGGCGGCGACCCCGGCTGCGATCCGTTCGAGATCATGCAGCGGTGGAAGACCCATCCCCAGCTACGCGAACTGCTCGACGGTGGCACGCTGGTGAAGGCCGGCGCCAAGACCGTCCCCGAAGGCGGCTGGTGGTCGCGCCCCAAGAGCTTCGGCGACGGCTTCCTCATCGTCGGCGACTCGGGATCGCTGCTGAACATCGCGCGCCTCAAGGGCATCCACACGGCGATCCGCTCGGGCATGATCGCCGGCGAGGTCATCGCCGAGGCCCTGCTGGAAGACGACACGTCAGCGAACGTCCTCGAGCGTTACGAAGACCGCCTGCGCGGGTCGTGGGTGAAGGGCGAGCTGTGGCGCGTTCGCAACTGGCGACAGATCTTCAGCGCCCAGGGCTTCAAAAAAGGGAAGCTGGTCGCCGGGCTCGCGTGGGCCCTCGGCGGCAGGATCATCAAGGACCCCGTGCCCATCCACGACGACGCGCAGAGCGTGTCGCGCGGCGACGCGTCCGCTGGCCGCGATTTCAAGGTCGAAGAGGGCCTCACCATCGACAAGGTGACCGGGGTCTTCCACGCCGGTTCGATCCACGAGGAAGATCAGCCCAGCCACCTGCTGATCGCCGACACCGACCTGTGCGCGTCCAAGTGCACCGAGGAGTACGGCAACCCCTGTGAGCGCTTCTGCCCAGCTGCCGTGTACGAGATGGTCGACGGCGCCATGCGAATCAACTTCTCGAACTGCGTCCACTGCAAGACCTGCGACATCGCCGATCCCTACGGCGTCATCACCTGGACCGTTCCGGAAGACAACGGCGGGCCCCGCTACCTCGGCATGTAACCAGGCGCCAGCGGAACCCCCAGAGGCCCGTATCTGGCCGGGCTTCTCGCACTTTCCAGCCCCCCCACACGGGGGGCTACTGGTTCTGGATAGCGGCGGCCCAAGCCTGGGCATCACCGCCCACCACACCCAGTGTCCGGTCGAGGGCGCGGCGGGTACGGAAGCCAAGCAGGGGGTCGTCTGCGTCCTTGAAGAGGACGGGAGCTTCGTCCTTGATGCCGTGAGCCAGCAGCGACAGGCGGGCCGCGTTGCAAACGTAAGGGTTGACGTCGTGGAGGCCTGAGCGGAGTACGGGAAGAACATGGTAGGGCGCCTGGAGGCCAAGCCCCCGATACGCTGCTTCTCGCACCCATTCCGACGGGTCCTTCGCGAGCACGACCAGCGTCGTTCGGGCCAGATCGTGTCGGACCCGAGCGAGCGTCCGGGCGGCCTGCACGCGAACCCGGAACTCCTTGTCCTTCGTGAATGGTTCGAGGTCGCGCACGAGCGCTACGCCACCGTCGCCGCTCATCTGCGCCCGCCATGCCTCGAGAGCTCGCGCACGCACGATGGGATGGGGATGGGTGAGCGCAACCTTGCACCCGGCGACGTCCGGGCGTCGCGCACCTGTGAACGCCCACGACGCCGCGCCATCGACATCGATCACCAGATCATCCCGGATCAGCTCCATGACACGACGTCTGGCGGCGGGCGCTTCTTCGTGACGCGCAAATCCGTCGAGCAGCAAGCCGGTCCACGGGGGCGCCGTCGACAGCAGCAGGTCCGTCATCTCAGGAGGCAAGGCGACCTCGAGTTCGGCCGCCGCGGTGATGGCGGCCTCGCGCACCGGTGAGCCCTCGTACAGGTGCCGCATCGCCAGCCCCGCGGCTCCCGGCAGCCGGTCTGCCGCCGCGACCACGATGGCCTCGACGCGGACAGCGGGGTCATCAGCATCGGACGCCTGTTCGATCATCTTCGCAGCGATGGGATGCCCGAGCCGGAATAGATCCTGCGCGACGCGCACGCGCTCCACTCCCGATACACGATGGGCGCTCGCGACGAGGAACGGCAGATGGACCGGTCGTGCGATCCGGGCGAGAGCGAGCACCGACGCGGGATCATCAATGTCCACACCCGTCGATGAAAGCAACGCGCGGGCCCGTTCCCGGACTTCGTCGTTCGAGACCCGTCGCGCCGCCTCGAGCACGTGGGAGCGCAGCTCCGGGCGCTGGACCGACGCCGCCCACGCGGTGCGACCGCCCCCGCCGTCGGGGGCCTTGAGCAACCGTTCCAGCAGGCTGTCGACCGCGTCACCGCGCTCGTGGGCGAGGAGCTCGGCCACAAGCGCCTGTCGGCGATCGTCAGGGAGCGGCTCGCCACGCGCCGCGTCCATGTACTCCGGCCTGTCGGCAACGGCGCTGGCGAGACGGGGCAGCAGGGCGTCGGCGTCCACCATCAGGCGACGCCAGATGGTGGCTCTCGTCCCCGCGCTCAGCGACCCCTTGGAGACGATCAAGCGCGCCAGGATCTCGCGCTGCTGTGGGCTCCCCGCCGCCACGCGGGCAAGGGCGCGGTCGGAGACCTCCGGCTCTGTGTTGGCGAGCGCGCTCACCAACTGGGCATGA
>JABSRK010000312.1 GCA_013213915.1 Planctomycetota bacterium | reverse complement strand
TGTGTCACCAGCGCGACCCGGTCGCGACCCCATTCCTCCTGTAATGACGCAAGTGCGTGGTGCGCAGGATTCGGCAGCGCATCCTGTGCAGCCCGACGACGGTCCGAGTACCACTCCCAGACAAGCGCCGGGTCGCGCTCGAACGCCTCCGGTGTCGCGAGATCGGTTGCGCGGTGCTCCCTCCAGTGCCCGCCCGCGCCGCGAAACGTCGAGATCCCCGACTCAGCGGACAGCCCCGCTCCGGAGAGGACCACCAGCCGCTCGGCCGCGATCACGAGGTCGCGCGCCGCTGTCAGGCTGCACGGTCTATATATCAACGCTCGAGCACCACCAGGACGATCGTTCGCATGGGTGGGGTGTGTCCGCCCTTGGGCTTCTGGACAGCGCCGCCCGGTCCCCCCCAGGTCACCTCTGCCCCCGCCCTGAGGCCGGGCAAGACGCTCTTGCCGAGGCTGCGCAAGACGAGACCCGACTGACTCTCGAGCCGACCCACAAGGCCGTCCGCCTCCGCCATCGGCAAGGTCACCTGGAAGATCTTGTACCCCGGCTTCGCCGGGTTGGCGTTGTCCTTCGTCGGAGAACTCCGCTGGGTCTTGCCTTTCGTGTTCCGGGCTTTCCCCGACTGGGCGCTCGGCTTCGCCACCTCCCCGTTCTTTTCGAACGCGGGACGCGCCGACAACTCCCGAACTCCGGAGACGCTCCCCATGAGCTTACGGGTCCGCGTCAGCGCATCGGGCCCGACCAGCACGAAGAACAAGCGACTCGCCGGGGGGACCAGCGTCTGCGCCAGTGCGTCTGCCTCGAGAGCAAGGCCCGGTGCAACGCCCGCGGCACTGGACGGAGGCGGCGTGCCCGTTGCCACCGCACGCGGCGGTGCACCGGTCGCGGCACGTGCCCGGGCGCCGCCGCCACCGCGCTCCGCCTTTCCCTTCAAAACGCGTCGCCCACTCTGTTCAGTCTTCGGAGGGGCCACCGACGCCTTCCTGTCGCCCAACTCCTTCCGCCGCTTCTCGCCCGCCAGAACTCCCTCCGCTTGTTTCTGTCGCTCCCTGAGCAAATCGACCTGCCGTTCCTGGGCACGGCGGTCCGCAACAGCCCCGAATTCGGCGACCCCTCGACTCTCCAACTCGCCGAGACTCAGGCGACCGAGGTTCTGCTGGAGCAGGTAGAGGGCTTCGTCCATGACGTCGGGCGTGGCAAATCCTAGTTGCTTGTCCGCCGCGCGCCGCTCGGCGCGTCCCAGCACGCTGGCATCGAAATCATGGCCTTCGCGCATTTCGGATTCCGGGCGTTCGTCGTCGGCCGTAACACCGTCGACCAAGACGCCGTCGGACGCCAGACCCTTGGGATCAGTGACCTCCTCCGACCCGACGTCAGCGACCTCACGGGACGCCGGTGCGGCATCGAGTCCAAACTCGGTGCTGAGCACAACCGCCACCGCGATGAGCGCGACCACGAGCGCCGCGGCGCGCGCCAAGCCCATCGTGCGCAGGTGCGACCACGAACTCACCGACTCGGGCTGCGACTCGATCGGGTCCTCCGCTGCGCGGACAGCGTCGCCGACGGTGCGGGCAAGATCCGCAGGGGCGCTCTCGGTACCGATCGCGAGAAGGAGGTCGCGCATCTCACGATACGCATCCCACTCCCGACGGCGGTCCTCCGACTCGGCGAGCAGGCGCTCGAATCGCGCACGGTCGGCCGCGTCGAGACGCCCGTCGAGCGCGTCGGTCATCAGTTGTTGGAAATCGTGGCAGGTGTCGGACATGTCGCCATCACCTCAGGTGGTCGGATCGAAGACAGACCTGAGACGCTCCTTCAACTCCATTCGGGCGCGGTGCAGGCGAGACCTGACGGTGCCCAGCGGGATATCCAATAAGTCGGCGATCTCCTCGTACGACTGGTCTCGCATGTCTCGCAGGATGACGATTTCACGGAATTCGGGCGGCAGCGATCCGATCGCCTGCACGACGAGGTCCCGCTGCTCTCGCACAAGCAGGCTCTCACCGGGCAAACGGGACGTATCTTCGGGATCGATCCGCGACCGGCCACCTTCAGCATCGCCGCCATGGGCGGGTTCATCGAGCGAAACCCTGATCTTCGGACGGGCGGCTTCGTAGCGACCCGCAGACATCACGACGTTGCGCGCTATGCGGTACAACCAGGTGAAGAACGCGGACTGCCCCCCGAACGTCCCGAGGCCCTTCCAAGCCCTGAGAAACGCCTCCTGGGTGAGATCCATGGCCTTCTCCCGGTCGTTGACCATCCGGTGGATGACCCCGTAGACCCGATCCTGGTGGCGCTCGACCAGAAGGTCGAACGCCTCCGGCCGGCCACTCTGGGCCTCACGGGCGAGGGTCAAATCGTCCTGCCGGGTCTGGTGACCCAAGCACACCTCCTTGGACGCAGGCGCGGGGCCCACGTTCCCGTCAATAACCGCGAGTGTAAAGCACTCAGCTCCAGTCACTTGGGAGGTCCGGCCAGCTCCACGGCCATGGTCGGCCCCCCCACCACAAGCGTAAGGACGGACCGGATCGCGAGGAAGACCAGTCAGAGTTGCTTGAGATCGATGCGATTCGGCCGCGCCTTCAGCACTCCCCATACGGTGTGCTCGTTCGCATCTTCTGCCGCGTAGCGCCACGCCTTCAGGCCCTTCCTGAATCGCCCCTCCCCAGGCTGGATCTGGAGGAGTCCTCCCTCCTCCTTGATCACGGCGTAGCGGAGCCGGGTTTCCGGCTCATCCTCCGGCCCGAACCAGGTGAACAGGGCACCTTCGCCTTCGACGTCCTTGCTGCCGGCATCTGAGAAGTCCGGTCGGAAAGTGAACTTTTCGTCGCGTGCCATCCGGGCGCCTCCCCAGGCAGGTCAGATCACGAAGTCACTGAAGGGGTCATGAGGGTCGATCAGGTGCTGCACGATACGAGGATCGGGACGCGGGATCACCACCGACTTCGAGACCGCGATCCAGCGACGCGCGCACCTCCTCGACCTCGCCCGTAAACAACGCAACAAACCGACTCGGCGTCACGGGACGGACAGCGACGGTGCTCACGTCGGCTTCCTCCGCGAGGGCGTCCGACGCAAGCAACCCCTGGGCGATGCTGTCCCATTCCAGCATCCCGAGAGGCCGTTCCATCGGTGCGGGGGCACCTGGCACTGGCTACCTCCGGCGCCTCGGCGCCTTGCGCTTCGTGGTGTCGCCAACGGGAGCGCTGCCCGGCGCTTCCCAGACGATCAGCAGGTCGTCGCCCGCCGACGAGGAGCCGGTTTCCCCCTTTGGGGGCGTCTTCTTCGTCGTCTTCTTGGATGTCTTCTTCGCCGTCTTCTTGCGCGCGCGCGGCGGCTTCTTTTCGGGCACGTCGTCGGCCGCGGGCGGCGTGGGCTCCACTGGTGCCGGGTCCGGCGCCTTTTCCGCTGCCTTCTTGGAAGTCCGCTTGGATTCGGGCTTCTTGCGCGGGGGTCGCTCCTTCTCCACGGTCTCCTCAGCGCGCGCCGCAGGCTTGGGCGGGTCTCTGCGCGACGAGTCGCGCCTGGGTGCGTCGCCCCCGCGCCCGCCGCGGCGGCGGCGAGGTGCCTCCTCCTCCTCGGCCTCCTCCTCGTCCGCGGGGGCGGTCATCGCCCCCACGACCCCGACGACTGCGCCGTGGATCGGGAGATCGTCAGGAATGTCGAACGCATCACCGAGCGGGGCAAGCGCCACGATGACCATCTCACCCACCTGAGCATCGACCGTATCGACCACCACACAGGTCCCCTCGAACTCGACCTCGTGGTCCGGTTCGACAAGGAGGAAACGGAATTTGTCGAACGCAGGGTGGCTCCGGGACAACTCGAATTCGCAATAAACGGTTCCGACGAACACTAAATCAGTTCCTTCTTAGGGTTTGTTTTCGCGGCCCTCGATGGACTCGAGTGCCGCGATGGCTGCCTGGGCCCCTTCCCGGATATTGGACTCCGTACCGCCGAGGTACAGACGTCCGAACGCGCCAAAGGGCTGCATCTGGATCAACTTGACGGGTGAGGCCTTCTCCGCTTCGTTCGCGGCGGTGGCTACGTGGCCCGCAGGATGCACCTCCAGGATGTACCACGTCGACCTGATCGAGGTGGCGATAAACATCGAATGCCAACCGGGCTCGTCGCGCTCGGTCACGAGCATCGAAAATGGAGCGGAGATCTTGATCCATGGTCTGGGGACCGCGAGATTCTAATGAGGCTCATGAGTCGCGACAACCTCATCCACGAGAGGATGTTGCAACGCGTGTATTGGCAGCGTGTCGACCACGCGCTGCGGGACCCACACCGCGGCTCTGGAGGTGTTGCGACCACCGGTTCTGGTAGATTGGCTGCTTGGCCGCCCAAGTGGACACTGTCCGCCGCCTCTCAGCCAGTTGCCGGTGCGGTCCGGACCTGATGGGGGTTCGGC
>JABSRK010000311.1 GCA_013213915.1 Planctomycetota bacterium | reverse complement strand
GTTTGCCGTTCTCGGGATCGGGTTCATCATCTTCATCCACGAACTCGGCCACTACTTGGCTGCCCGTGCGGTCGGCATTCGGGTCGAGGCCTTCTCCATAGGGTTCGGCAAGCGGTTGTTCGGATGGACGCGGGGCGCGACCGAATACAAGGTCTGCCTCATCCCCCTGGGCGGTTACGTCAAGATGGCGGGCGAAGACCCCACCAAGCCTACTACCGGTCGCCCGGACGAATTCGGCTCGAAGAAGGTCTGGCAACGCGTGCTCGTGATCAGCGCTGGCGTGATCATGAATTTGATCTTCGCGTTGGTCGCCGTTCCCATCGCGTTTGCGGTGGGCGTGCCGTTTGAGGAGCCCGTCGTCGGCATGGTCAATCCCGGCAGCCCGGCGTGGGAGAGCGGGGTGCGCCATGGTGACCGCGTCCTGGCTGTGGACGGCAGCAAAGTCCTCACCTTCCTCGATATTCTCCAGGACGTGGCCGTATCGGACGGGCCTGTAACCCTGACTGTTGAGCGCGACGGGAAGGAGCGGGATATCGACGTCACCCCCAGCGACCCGAACGACTTCGGCATTCCTCGCATCGGGGCGAACATTGCGTTTCACGAGTTCTCTGTCGCGCCGGACTGGCTTGACTCCGATGGTAAGAACTCCGACGAGATGAAGGTGGTCCACGCCCTGCGCGAGGCCGGACTCGATAAGGACTCGCGGGTCATCGCTGTGAACGATGTCCCGGTCACGAATGGTGCCTGGCTCAATGGTGAGCTTCGACGCGCGAGAATGCTGAATGAGGGCCTTCGACTGCGCCTGAAGGGTGATCCAGGTAGAGAGGTCGTCCTGCCGCCTTTGCTGGTCGACGATGAGGGTAGGAAGATCGGCGTCGTGTCCGGTGGACCGCAAGTCAAACGCCTGCGCATGGCAAGCCCGGCGATCGCTGCCGGGCTGAAGAAGGGCGACATCTTCAGCGCTATCGACGGGCAATCGCCCCGCGTGAGGTCGGACATTCCACGCCTTCTTGGTGACGGGATCAGCGTTTTCGCTGATCGTCCCCGCGGACCGCCGTCGAACCCGCGAGTCATGCTCTCGCTCCTGCGCCCAGCGAACGAGGGAACGGCGACCGTACTCACGGCAACGACCGTGGAGATCCAACTTCCCACTTGGCGAGAGCGGCGGCAGTTCGTCGATGACATCATCTGGGAGGGTGCGGATGGCCGCAGCCTGTGGGTCCAGCCCGGCACCCCGGCCGAGAAGGCTGGACTGAAGACAGGAGATCTCTTCCTCGAGGTGGGCGGCAAGGAGGCGAAGGGCTTCAAAACGCTTGAAGCAGCTGTTCAGGCGGGCGACGGACCTGTGACCTTCGTTGTCTTGCGCGCGGATGGCCGCCATACGATCGACGTCGTGCCGGGGAACCTCCAGCGGAACCTCCTGGTCGCGGCCAAGGGGGGCTTGTTCTTGCCTCAGCATCCGACCTGGACCGTCACCGTGCCTGTGGCGGAGTCGTTTGGCGTCGGCATCGTCTACACGGGGCGCATGATCACCCGCGTGGTCCAGACGCTGAGGAGCCTCTTTCGGGGCTCGGTGAAGGCGAAGCACCTCGGCGGCATCATCACGATCTTCCGGGGCTCCAAGGACCACACGAAGGTCGGCTTCATGAGGGGATTGCTGTTCCTGGCCATGGTCAGTATCAACCTCGCCATCCTGAACATCTTGCCCATCCCGGTTCTCGACGGCGGGTGGCTCGTCTTTTTGATCATCGAAAAGATCAAGGGGTCCCCCGTGAGCGAACGCACGATGGCGTACTTCCAATGGGCTGGCCTGATCTTCGTGCTCGGCCTCATGGTGTACGTCACGTGGAACGACGTTATTCGGTTGATTGACGGTTTCTGACGTGCCACAGACTCGTAGCCATTGAGCGATGCGCGATCTGGTCGTTGCTCTTCGCCTCATACGATTGCCCAATACCCTCACGGCTGCGGCCGACGTGCTCGCGGGTGCGGCCATCGCGGGCATTGATCCCCTGCAACGTGACGTCCTTGTCTGCGCGTCAGGGTCGGCGTTGCTCTACGCCGGCGGCATCGCGCTGAATGACCGCATCGACCTGGAGAAGGACCGGAACTCGGCGCCCGATCGGGTACTCCCGCGCGGCGACCTCGCGGCCCGTACGGCAAGTTGGCTCGCGCTCCTGCTGATGGCCGGTGGGGCGGCGACCATGGTGGTCGGTGACCCACGCCACATTGCCATCACGGGGGGACTCGTGGCGGCGATCGTCCTGTATGACGTCATGCCGGAACGCCGCAAGTGGATCGGGTGCGCCGTGATGGGTGCCTGCCGGGCGCTCAATCTGCTTCGAGGCATGACTCTCGCAGCCTCTCCGCTGGCCCTGCAGCCGCATGGCGCCGCGGCCACCGCCCATTTCGCTCTGATCCTCCTCGTGACCGCTGTCAGCACCTTTGAGGGCGTGCGTCGCCGCGGCGCGGCGTTTCGCGTGGCGCTCCTGCTGCTGCCCCTCCCCTATCTCGTACCCGCCCTCCTGTGTTCGTGGTGGGCCCTGTTCGGCGGGGTGCTGCTCGGCGCGTGGGTCACCACGCCTGGGTGGGTTCGCGACGGCCGACCCGTCGAGGTGGTCAAGCGCGCGATCTTCACCCTCGTTGTCTTCGACGCGCTCTATGCAATCGCAACGGAGAACTGGGTGACAGCGGCGGTCCTGCTCGGATTCCTCCCGGTCATCCAACTCCTCGCCAAGCTCCTCGATCAGCGCGGATCCTGAGGCAGGACGCCGCTCCGTGGGGTTCGGGTCAGATCGCGCCCGAGTCGAGCCCCAGCGAGTCCAGGGCCTGTTCGCCGGTCGCGAGCTTCCCCGATAGTTGCCCCGCGCGGACCTTGCGCAAGAGCCAGCCCAGGCGTGGCCCCGGGGTAACTCCGGCCGCCATGAGCCGACGCCCGTCAAGGAGGGGTTGAGGGCGATCGTGACCGTTGAGTTCGCGGTCGCGAGCGAGGATGTCCAGTACCCACTGCGCGTCACCTTCCGCGGAGAGAAGGTCCTCGTGGAGCGCGCGGTCATCTCGCGTAGCCGCCAGCCGCACGCGTATGAGACGATCGGGAGTGAGGCCGCGATACCGGGCCCGGCCTGCCAGCAGGGAGGTCAGACACTCGCGCTCTTCCGCCGAACAACGAAGCCGGTCTGCGACGCGTTCTCCCAGCCGCCGCCAGCACGCGGGTGGCGAGCTGATGTCCCCAGCATGACGAAGGACCGCTGCCAGCCACAACCCTATATGGCGATGGTGGAGCGCGTCGATCACCGCTGCGTCCTCGGCGACAGTCGGCACGTTCGGTGGGACTCCGAGGATGTGCTCGGCAAGCCCGGTAGAGACGAGGAGCCTCCACGCATCGCCGCGCCGGCTCCCCGGACGGCCGGTGATTTTCACGAGTTCGTCCCGTATGCGTTCAGCAGATACTGCGGTAAGCCCCGAGGCGTGGCGGCGGATTGCTTCGTGCGTCGCGTCATCCAACTGAAAGTCGTGCCATGCGCCGAACCGCACAGCCCGGATGAGGCGCAACGCGTCCTCGCGCAGTCTCTCGTCGGCGTCGCCGATGGCCCGGATACGTCGTTGACGCACGTCTTCTCGTCCACCGACGTGATCGACGATCTCGTCGGTCTCCGGATTCCAGAGCAGGCCATTGACGGTGAAATCGCGACGCTGGACGTCCTCCTCCGCCGTGGCGAACCGGACCTCATCGGGGTGGCGCCCGTCACGGTAATCGGCTTCCGTGCGGAATGTCGCGACCTCCATCCAGTGCTCGCCGATGGCGACGCGAACGACGCCGAATGCTCGACCGACGGCGAAACTCCGTTGAAAGACCGCCTCGACCTGCGGCGGCCTCGCGGACGTGGCGATGTCGAACTCCCCGATGTCCTCGATAGCCGTGCCCATGAGGTGATCGCGGACGCTCCCCCCGACGAGCCACGATTCGTGGCCGGCGTCTCGAAGGCAGCGGAGCGCCTTGCATGCGGCGTCGAAGAGTTCCATGGCTCGCGTCCGGACGCGCGGGGTGCTGCATGGTATGAACTTCACGGGCATACGATCAAGTCCAGGGGCGGCCACGCCCCCTCTCTTCCTGACGATGCGACGTTCTGTTTCGATCCTCGAGTGTTTCATTCTGCTGGCCCTGATTGCGGGGGTTGCGACGGTCACGATCCCCCTTTGGGCGAGCGAGCGAATTGTGAACAACGAGGCGCAGGCTGTCGCGGCCTTGCGTACAGCTGCAATCAGGGCGTCACCGCGAGAAATCGTGTATCTATCAAGGATCGAGCGCGTTCGCATACCGGCCAGCGCCAGTATCTCGCTTTCAGAAATATTCCCCTTCTGCCGATAATGCGTCACCATCGAGCGGCGCAGGGCGTGAAAGACGCAAGGTGGATTAATGCC
>JABSRK010000310.1 GCA_013213915.1 Planctomycetota bacterium | reverse complement strand
GCCCGGTAGTAGCCGAAGGCGAGGCGCGTGGTCTCCGGATCGGCGTCATGGAGCCTCTTCCACGTGGGGTGCCGCCGGATTATCCGCGGAGGCTCGGTGTCGGCAGCGATACCTCGCGCGGCAGCGTTCAGAGTGGTGGCCGGCGACACGAACCAAACCAGGATGCTCACGACCGCGAACGCCAACGCGCCCCAAGTAATCCACGTCATATCGGACTGCGACCCCGCTGGCGCATCCAGACCCATGAACCACCGGTAGGCAGGCAAAAACCGCGGCCCTATCCCGAGAATGCAGACGATGATCCGAAGTATCCTGAAAGCCTTCTCCAGATGGGGATTGTCGAGCACGGATGGCCTGAGTCAGCGGGTCAAGCGGCCGCGGGCGCCGGCGCCACGACCGGCTTGGCGCTACGGCGTCCCTGGAACAGGGACAGGATCGCGATGTACCAGAAGCCGACGAAGAAGATCATGACGAACGGCAGGGTCCCCCACAGCTCGTGCTGCACGGCGTAGCCCGCCGCGACCGTGAAGTAGAGCGCGAAGAAGAGCTCCACGTACGGGACCCAGTTGCGGACGCCACGATAGCGCTTGGCGACCCACGTGGCGCTGCCCGTCGACGAGGCGTCGAGGTTGTACTTGGGCGTCCGTACGAAGGCGCTCTTGTGGCCGATGACGGCTTCGAATACGGCCTTGAACTGATTCACCGCCATTGCCACACCCAGCGCCATGAACATGGGGACCAGGTACCACCGTCTCCACCACTGCTTGTAGCCCACGACCTGCGTGAACGTATAGAAGGCGAGCATGGAGGCCGTCGCGCACAGCAAGACGCCGGTGTCGATCACGGCGCCGACCGTGCCGTCCGCGATCCGGGCGCGCAGGACGAGCATGGGCAGGGACAGGAGGCACATGGGCAGAATCAGCAGATAGCAGAGGGGGGCCGACAGGTGGAAGAAACCCTCGACCTTGACGCCCAGCCGCTCCTTCGAGCGGAGCAGGTCCGGCAGAACCTTGAACAGGACCTGGATCGCGCCCTTGGCCCAGCGGTGCTGCTGGCTCTTGAACGCGTTCATCTCGACCGGCAGCTCGGCGGGGCAGACGATGTCGGGGTTGAAGACGAACTTCCAGCCCTTCATCTGCGCGCGGTAGCTGAGATCGAGGTCCTCGGTGATGGTGTCGTGAGACCAGCCCCCGGCCTCCTCGATCGCCTCACGACGCCACAACCCACCCGTCCCATTCATGTTGAAGAACAGGCCGTTGCGGTTGCGCGACGGGTGCTCGACCATGAAGTGGCCGTTGAGCATCAGCCCCTGCACCTTCGTGAGCAAGCTCTGATCCTCGTTCAGGTGCCCCCAACGCGCCTGGGTGACGCCGACCTTGGGATCGCTGAAGTAATGGATGATCTCGCGGAGGAAACCGGGCTGCGGGCGGAAGTCCGCGTCGAAGATCGCGAAGATGTCGTGCTTCGCGGTCTTCATCGCGTTCTTGAGCGCGCCAGCCTTGTACCCCGTGCGATCGATCCGACGCAGGTACTCGATGTCGAAACCCTGCGCACGCACCCGCTCGACGGCGCGTTCGCTGATGCCCACGGTCTCGTCGGTCGAGTCGTCGAGGACCTGGATCTGCAGCCGGTCTTTCGGGTAGTCCGTTTCGGTGACGGCCGCGAGCAAGCGGTCGACCACGTACATCTCGTTGTACAGCGGCAACTGCACCGTGATACCGGGGAGCTCGTCCTCGCTGAACTGACGTAACGGCTCGATTTGGCGCTTCCTGCCCCGCAGGTAGTTGAACATCACCATGTACCGGTGACCGCCGTAGAGGGACAGGGTCAGCAAGATCAGGCCGTAGACAGCAACGAGGGTGGCGACCAACAGAGACGTCCCCTGGGGCCCATCGACGGCCTCGCGCAGAAGACTGTTGTTGAACACCAGGATGCTATGCCCGAACATCACTTCTCCCCGGATCGCCTCTGACAGGCGCCGGACTGGCGCGTCTCATTGCGTGAGAACCTCACATCGCCGCGCGAACGGAGGATTCTACGATGCGTCAAGATCCCATCAAGAAAGCACTTGTCTCACATGAGCCCATCCCCGGCAGGCACCCCGATTCCCGAGCGCTGGCGGACCGTCTCCTACGACTATTCGCTCCCGGAAGACCTTGTCGCCCAAGAACCGGCGAAACGACGTGACGATGCCCGCCTGCTGATCGTGTCCCGATCCCAGAGCGATGGAGGCCCTCTCCATGACGCCCGAATCCCCGACCTGACAGGCCTGCTGGGCCCGGATGACCTGCTCGTGGTGAACGAGACGAGGGTCGTCCCGGCCCGGTTCCAGGGGGTCCGCGCCGAAACCGGCGGCCAGGCTGAGGTGTTGGTCCTGGAGCATGAGGATGGCGCGGTCCGGCTAATGCTCGGCACCCGAGGCAAGCCGTTCCCCGGCGAGAGCATCGTGGTCGCGGACGGCACCCTCGTCTTCGTCCTCGAGGCCAACGAGGGGGAAGGTGTCTGGCGTGCACGGACGGACACGTCCGACCGTGACCTCCGGGACGCCATGGGGCACCACGGGCATGTCCCCCTGCCACCCTACATCCGGCGCGACGATCGTCCCGAAGATCGGGAGCGCTACCAGACCGTCTTCGCACGCCACGACGGCGCGGTAGCCGCGCCGACGGCGGGGCTGCACCTGACCCCGGAGCTTCTCGGCGCGTTCTCTTCGAACGGCGTCGCGCGCGCGGCCGTGACCCTGCACGTCGGTCCGGGCACGTTTCGGCCCGTGACATCGGACGACTTGCGCACGCACCCCATGCACGAGGAACGGTTCGAGGTGACCCCAGAGGCCGCATCCGCGATCAACGAACACCGCGAACGCGGCGGACGCATCGTGGCCGTCGGCACCACGGTGGTCCGCGTGCTGGAATCCGCTGTCCGTGAGGACGGTCGCCTCTCCCCCGGTCCAGGGCGCACGTCCCTGTTCATCTACCCGCCGTGGACCTTCCGCCTGGTCGACGCGCTGCTCACCAACTTCCACGCGCCGCGCAGCACCCTGTTGATGCTCGTCGCCGCGTTTGCCGGGCGGGAACGCATCCTGGAGGCGTACGCACACGCCGTGCGAGAACGCTACCGCCTGCTGTCCTACGGGGACGCCATGTTCCTCGCGTGATAGCGTGGCGCCATGGCCGTCCCGGACGAGATTCGCAAGCACGCCGCGGAGTTGCGCGCGCGGATGGAGGACGCCAGCCGCCGGTACTACGTCCTCGACGCACCGACCATCTCCGACGCCGAGTACGACCGGCTGCTCAAGGAACTCGAAGAGCTCGAGCGCGCGCACGAGGAGTTGAGGACGCCCGACTCCCCCACCCAGAAGATCGGCGCCACACCTCTCGACAGCTTCCACAAGGTGCGCCACGCCGTTCCCATGATGTCCCTCGAGAACGCCAAGTCGGCGGAGGACTTCCATGAGTGGGTCGAACGCTTGCGCCGCCGCCTGGGCGACGATGCGCCGGACGCGTTCGTGCTGTCGGCGGAGCCCAAGCTCGACGGCATCTCCATGTCGGTGACCTACCAGGATGGCGTCCTCGTGCAGGCCGCCACGCGGGGTGATGGCGAGACGGGCGAGGACGTGACCGCCAACGTGTGCACCATCCGGGGCCTCCCGCTCAAGCTGCAGGGAGACTTCCCCGCCCGCGTCGAAGCTCGCGGCGAGGTCTACGTGATGAAGGACGCCTTCGAGACGTTCAACAGCAAGCGCACCGAGGAGGAGGGCCGCTACGTCAACCCGCGCAACTTCGCCAGCGGGTCCTTGCGCCAGCTCGACTCGAAGGTCACCGCCCAGCGCCCCCTGCGCATCGCCCTCTACCAGCTGGTGGGGGCCGAGGAGATGGACCTCGCGACGCAGACCGAGGCGCTCGACCGGCTCGAGTCGTGGGGCCTGCCCGTCCCCCGCAAGTGGTTCAAGCGATGCGCGGCGGAGGACGAGGCCGCTGCGTGGTTCGAGGACCTCGAAGGAAGCCGCGCCCATATCCCGTTCGAGGTGGACGGAATGGTGGTGAAGGTGGACGCGATCCCGCTCTGGGCGACCCTCGGCGCGCGCTCGCGAACGCCGCGCTGGGCCGTCGCCTGGAAGTTCCAGGCGCAAGAAGAGACGACGACCCTGAACGACATCATCATCTCCGTCGGACGCACCGGCGCGCTGACCCCGGTGGCGATCCTGGAGCCGGTGTTCCTCGGCGGCGTCACCGTGGCCCAGGCAAGCCTCCACAACCAGGACGAGATCGAACGGCTCGACGTTCGAGTGGGCGACACGGTCGTCGTCCAGCGCGCCGGAGACGTGATCCCCAAGGTGGTGAAGGTCATCTTGGAAGCGCGGACCGGCAAGCCGAAGAGGTTCCGCTTCCCCGACCGCTGCCCCGTCTGTGATACCCGGGCGGTCGAGGTCGAAGACGAGGT
>JABSRK010000031.1 GCA_013213915.1 Planctomycetota bacterium | reverse complement strand
GGGCCCACGAGGGCCAGGGTCTGGGCCAGAAGTTCCTGCGCCACGTGGAGCGAACCAGGGTCCTGGTCCACCTCGTCGACCTCGCCCCCATTGAGGAGGACAGTTCGGTGGAAGAGCATTTCCAGACCATCCTCGACGAGATCACCTCTTTCGGGCATGGCGTCGGCGAGAAGCCTCGTATCACTGTTTTCAGCAAGGCCGACCTCGTCCCGGACCCGGAAGAGAGGGCGCTGCAAATCAACGCCGCGCTCGGTGTGGATGGATACCCGGTGAGCGCCATGACCGGTCTCAACATGGACCGTCTTCTCGAGGACTGCTGGCAGGCGCTCGCTTCCGACCGAGAGTGAGTCGGACCTGCAGCGCCGGCGACGACCCCCGGGTGTACCCCTCCTCAGGCGGTCTCTTGAACCTGCCCTGCGCGGGGGTTTTTCCGCCCGCCCCGCGAGCCGATAGATCCATGGGAGACCGTCCATGCTGAATCTCGATCGCGTGCTCGCCACGGTGGTGGAGGCCGATGCTTCCGACCTCATCCTGAAGACCGGCTGCCAACCGGCGATCAAGCAGACCGGCCGAGTGATGTTCCTGTCGGAGGACCCCGTCACATCCGACGGAATGCGGTCCACGCTCGAGCGCATCACGTATCCCGAGGCGCTGAAGCGGTTCGAGAAGCTGGGCGAGGCGGACTTCGCCTACCAGAGCGAAGAATGGGGCCGCTTTCGCGTCAACGCGTTCCGCCAATGCGGTGAGATCTCGATCGTCATGCGACAGGTCAAGGACGTGGTGCCGAGCTTCTCGGAACTGCACCTGCCCGAGAAGCAGTTCACTCAATTCGCGAACCTGGAGCGGGGCCTCGTGTTCGTCACCGGGATCACGGGATCGGGCAAGTCGACGTCCCTGGCAGCGATCATGGACGCGGTGAACAACACCCGCAACAAACACCTTCTCACCCTCGAGGACCCGATCGAGTATCGGTTTTCTGACAAGCTGTCGATCATCAACCAGCGAGAGGTCGGGGTCGACACCACGAGCTGGGTGTCCGGGCTCAGAAGCGCCATGCGCGAGGCGCCCGACGTCATCATGATCGGTGAGATCCGCGACACCGCTACCATGGAGGCGGCGATCGCTGCCGCTGAAACGGGGCATCTGGTCCTCACCACTCTCCACACCGTCAATGCCATTCAGACCGTCGAGCGGATCATGACGTTTTTCCCGCCCCACCAGCACGACCTGGTGCGGTTACAACTCTCCACGGTGCTGGCGGGCGTCGCGAGCCAGCGGCTGATTCCGTGCGTCCAGACTGGGCGCATGGTCCCCGCCGTCGAGGTGGTCATGGCGACCCCACGCATCCGTGAGATCCTCCGCCATGGACAGACCCAGGATCTGCCTGCGGCCCTCGAGGACGGCCACGAGTACTACGGCACCCAGACCTTCAACATGTCGCTCAAGGGGCTGTACGAGGAGGGTCTGGTGACGCTTGAGGACGCCTGCGCTGCGTCTGACCGGGCAGACGACCTGAAACTCGCCATCCGCGGCGTCGTCCGCGGTAGCGATCACCGCATGATTGCCACCGGCATGTCCCGATCGCCCCGCTGATCTTCGAGGGAATCTCCGGGCTGCTTACGGCGTCCAACGTAGGGAACATGGGGGTGCCTGCCCCGGTTGATGACCGACGCGTGCACACCTAAGATGAGTCGCCGAGGGAACCTATGAAGATCTCTACTATTCGATCCCTGCTGTTCGTCCTCGATCTCGCCCTCATGGGCGGAGTTGCGGGTGTGGTCTCTCACGGGATGGACCAGCGCCAGCAGCGAAATCGCGATCGCCAGACCTTTGAGACGACGACCTACGAGCAGTTGAAGCTCATCAAGACCGACGTTTCTGAGCGGACCGAGCGCGGTCCCCTTCGCGAGATCGAGAACTTTAGGTTTGACGGGACCGTTCCTGAGGCGCCCAAGCCGGTCAATGCGGCGCCCGAGAAGCCGAAGGAGAAGGTCTATCGCCCTCTCGACGAGTTGATGAGCGTGATCGGTGCCGAGATGCATGGCAAGGGCGTCGTGAAGCGTTCGTTCATCCTCTACACGCGCACCGGTGACGCGCCGTTGCCCCGTGCTCCCGCTACGACGACACCTCCTCGCCGAGAGCCGTCCAGGGGCCGTGGAGGATCGAATGGCAACCGAAGCCAGCCCCGTGCTCGAGGAGTGCAGACGCCGGCTTCCGTCGCCGGCCCGTTGCGCGTCGTTCATCGCGCGTATCTCGGCGACGCCATCGAGTTCAGCGAGCACGAGATCGCCGTGGTGGAGGGTGTGCGTTCCGTCGTCCAGAACGGCCAAGTGGTCGCGTGGCAGGCCGTGTTCGATTACAGCAGTCAGGAGGTGGCGGTCTCGGTCCTGGGCGATCCCGGCGGGCCGAAGTCGACCGCAGCGCCCGAGCCGACGGGTCCCATCAACATCGACCCCGGCACGTGGATCGCATGGGTGCCATCCAAGCCTCACGAGATCAACGTGACCGAGATGGGCGCTCGCGCGTTCAAGCGTGACGGTGAGAAGGTGCTCGAAGGTGTCCGTTGGGGCACCGAGAGCATTGGCGGAAAGAAGGTTCTCAAGGTCAGTCACATCCCCAAGGGCAGCGCCCTCGAGCGCGGCGGGGCCAAGCCCGGTGACGCCTTCGAGTCCATCAACGGAGTCCCCATCTCCACCAAGGCCGATATCGTCCGCTACGTGAAGGCGAACCCGAACCTGCCGTCGTACACGGTGACCTTCTGGAGGCAGGGCCGGCGTCTCACGCGGACCGTGAACCGGCCGCAGTCCGCCGGCTCGTGACGCCTTCGCGCGCCATCCTCGCGATCGACGTCGGTAACTCACAGACGAAGATCGCGCGCGTTACCCGGGATGGCGTGGAGCAGATCCTCCGATTTCCGACCGCTGAGTGGGGATCCCAGGCTGCCGCCTGCTCGGAGCTCCCGGACGAGCCGGCATGGATCTGCTCGGTCGTCGATGAGGTGGCCCAGGCGGTCGCCCAACTCCTTGGTGGGACCGTGATCGGCAAGGACGTCCCCCTTCCGGCGGCCCTGGACTACGACACCCCCGACACCCTCGGAGCCGATCGCGTCGTCGCGGCGTGGGCCGCCTGGCGCGCCCACCCGACTGGCGCCGTGGTGGTCGACGTCGGTACGGCCATGACGGTGGACTGGATCGACGCGGCCGGCACTTTTCGTGGCGGTTCGATCGCTCCCGCGCCCGGTATCCTCGGTGCGGCCTTGAACGCGGCCGCCCCCGCCCTAGAGTCGGTTGATCCCGATCCCGACGTGGCTTGGCCGGGTCGCACGACCCGTGACAGCCTCGTCGCCGGGATCACGTCCGCTGCGCGCGGTCTCGTGCGCGACCTGGTCGGGCGGGCCTGCGACGCCGCGGGACCGGACGCAGCCCTGGTCGTCACGGGCGGCGCGGCCGAGCTCGTATCGACACTGCTGGACCGTGACCACGACGTGGACAAGGACCTCCTCATGCGGGGTATCGCGGGCGTGGCCGCACTCTGAATTCCCCATGGACGACCGACCGTTGATCGGAGGCTGCCTCACCGCCGCCGGAGAGGGCGGGCTGCACGTGTTTCGCGTGCGCGGGGAGGGCGTGGGACGCCTGCTCTCCGACGTGTTCCGTCCTGCAGATGGTCGCAACGCATCGGTCCTCAGGTATGGGCATCTCGTGGATGGGGATCGGGTGGTGGACGAGGTCATGGTGGTTCACGGGGGTAACGGCGAAGCGGAGATCTCGACCCACGGTGGCGACGTCGTTCGCGGTGCGGTCACTTCGCTGCTTGAACGGGCGGGGGTCGCGGTGGTCGGTGCGTCCGACCTCTTCCGGGACGACGGGTTCGGCTCCGAGGTCCGGGACGAAGCGCGGGAGGGACTCGCGCGCACGGGGTGCGTGCAGGGGTTGCTCTTCTATCTCTCCGCCCTGGAGGGGGGACTTGGCGTGGAGGTCGCCGCCGTACGTGACGGGATGGGGCGGGGTCCGGATGCGTCCATGCGCGCTTCGCTCGTCCGCCGGCTGGACGCGCTGCTCGGGCGCGCCGGTTTCGGGCGCGCGTTCGGTGCGCCGCCGGTCGTCCTCGTCGCTGGTCCGCCGAACGCAGGCAAGTCGACCCTGGCGAACCGGCTCATGGGAAGGGATCGCTGCATCGTCACGCCGGAGCCCGGGACGACCCGTGACCTCGTGGGGGAGGATCTGGGTCTCGACGGCTACCCGTTTCGCATCCTGGACTCAGCGGGCCTTCGAGAGACCCAGGATCCGGTCGAAGCTGCGGGCGTCGAGCGGACCCTCGCGGCCGCGGCGGACGCGGACCTCGTCCTCCTGGTCATGGACGGGAGCGCCCCGTTGCCCGAGATCCCGTGGCTCGACGAGTTCATCCATCGTCCCGGCGTGATCGTCGTGCTGAACAAGCAGGATCGCGGGACAGTGACCGATCCGGACGCCCTCGCACGGCGTCTCGCCCGGCCGGTGGCTCAGGTCTCCGCCCTCGAGGGTTCGGGGACCGACGCCCTGGTGGAGAAGGTGCTCTTCCGGTCTCCCTACCGTGGGCCCGCGACCCGGGACTTCCCGTGTCCGTTCACCGAGCGGCAGGTACGCTGTCTCGAAGCGGCGCGTCGTGCGGTTCGGGATGACCCCGGGGCGGCGTCCGGGCTGCTCACCGAGCTTCTCGAGGGATCTCCTTGAAGCGCGATCTCGTCGCCATCCAGGACCTGTCCAACGCGGCTTTGGTTGGCCTGATGGATCTGGCTGACACGCTTCAGCGTGATCTGCGGGCCCACGCTCGGGAGCTCGGCGGTTTTCTCATGGGCAGTCTCTTTCTCGAGCCGTCCACCCGTACGCGGCTGAGCTTCGAGGCGGCCATGGCGCGCCTGGGCGGGCGCATCATCACCTCTTCCGACCCGGCGACCTCGTCCGCCGCGAAGGGGGAGACGCTCAGTGACACGGTGCGGATCGTCGACTCGTACGTGGACCTTGTGGTGCTGCGGCATCCTGCGGCCGGCGCGGCGCGCTGGGCGGCCCGGCACGCAGGCGGCCCGGTGATCAACGCTGGTGATGGTGCCCACGAGCATCCGACGCAGACCTTGTGCGACCTGTATGCGCTCCGTCGCGAGCGCGGCAAGCTCAACGACCTCTCCGTGATGCTCTACGGCGACCTGCGTTATGGCCGCACCACGCACAGCCTCGCTCGTGCGCTCGTGCGCATGGGGTGTTCGATCATCGCGGTTGCAGAGGACGATCTCGGGTTGCCGGACTTTGTCGTGCATGATCTCGTGCGTCAGCCAGGATGCGTGGCTCGCCACGTTGTCGTTGACGACATGGAGGATGTGTTCCGTCGCCGCGACGTACGTGCGGTGGCGATCAGTTCCGAAGACACTGCACCTGCGGGCGGTGAGACGGAGGACGATGCTCAACCGTTCAGTTTGAAGGACCGATCCGTCGATGCGATTTATGTCACGCGCCTGCAAGCGGAGCGCGGCGCCGGCGCGCCGCGCGCGCTCCCGATCCTCGATCACCGTTTCCTCACGTCGCAGCCGTTCAAGGAGACGATCGTGCTGCACCCGTTGCCTCGCGTGACGGAGATCGCGGCCGAGATCGACTCCGACCCGCGCGCGGCGTACTTTCGCCAGGCCGCGCTTGGCGTGCCGATCCGTATGGCGCTCTTGATGTGGGCGTCGGGGCTGTACGATCTTCCTCTCGATATAACGCCGCCCGAAGAGCCGGAGCCGGTCTCCGGCCACCGCTGCGAGAACCCTTCGTGTATCACCCGCCACCAGGGCGAGAGTGTGCCGGAGGAGGTCGGGAGAATGCCGGGGGACGTCCCCCGTTGCCAGTGGTGCGAGGAAGAAGCTCGACCGTGCTGAGGGCCCTCCGCGCGGGGGTATCCGTGCGGCTTCGCTCGCTCGCCGGGCCGAGCGGAAAGGCACTCCGCCTCAACATCGGACCTGAATTAGGGTTAGAGACGCCGATGAGTTTCGGCTAACGTGGGCACGCTCGTTGCGATCTCCATGGCTTGTGCGGAAGTTACGTCCAGTTTGACGGGGTCCGCGCGCGGTTCATAGAATGCGACACTCGATTCGGGACGTGGCCGCGATTTCGGCCAGGTCCCGGGTGCAAACCGAACGCGAGGGGCGACACCTCTATCCCGTCGTCCCCAGGAGAAAAGGAGAAGAGGCGGCATGACTCGAGTCTGGCGCTCCAAGTCGATCGTTGGTCTTACGGCTCTCGTGGCCGGGGCTTTCCTGATTGGCGGATGTGGCGGAGGAAGCGGCGGAGCTGGCGGCGGCGTGAGCTCGGACGGCATCCTCCTGTCGGTTTCGTTCGTGGGGTTCGTGACACAGCCTTCCGGCCAAGGTCCGAATGGTGCCGTACCGCTTCCCGAGGTGTTCATCGATCAAACGCTCGAGTTCAAGTTCGACGCACCGATCGACGACGGCATCTTCGGTGGGTTCTTCATGGATGGCACCGGCAACCCCATGGAGTTCCTCGGTGTGTCGGCATCGGCTACCAGCGGTGGTATTCCGTACTACGCTTATGCGAGCCAGTCAGTGGCCGCGGGTTCGCTGCAGATTCGGCAGAACATCATGAGCGGCCCCCTCCTGGGAAGCTACATCGTCGGCCGGCACCGCGACAAGCCCGATACGATCGTCGTCGATCCCCGTGTGCTCGGCTCGAATGTGCTCGGCCTGCTGTTCAGCCCGGGCTTTGCGATCAACACCGAGTTCACCTATCGGATTCCGTCGAACAATCAGATCTTCATGGGCGGCGGCACTCGTGCGGCGCAAGTTGGCGTCGATCCGCTCCTGCTTCCGATCATCCTGAATCCGTTCGGCCCGGTGCCGACGCTCTCCCCGGTGTTCCTCTCCGGCGCTTCGACCGGTCCGGACCCGGTTCCGCCGGAGGTCTTGTCTATCGAGGCCATCGCCCCGAGCGGTCAGGCCGTGACGGGTACCGCGGCTGATCCCATGCCGGCGGAGGGCAGCTTCCTGCGCGTTACGTTCACCAAAGCGGTCGATCCGGCGTCCATCGACCTGCTGAACAACTTCGTCATCCGGAACACCGATCTGACCACCCCGTCGCAGCAGGAGGGCCGATTGGTGCCGGGCAACCTGACGATTAACGCGGCGACCCCCCAGATCGCCGTGTTCTCACCGATTCCGACGTGGGGGCCGGGTACGGGCCCGGCGTCTGGTTACACCATCGAGGTGCTCGTCGGGACGTTCGGTGACCCCTCGCTGCCCCAGATCGCGGGTCTTCCGCAGGGAAACCCCCCGCAGCAGCTCCTCCTGTCCAATTCGCTGCAGATTACGGTCGTGACCGCCCCATGTCCGACGTGCGAAGGGTCGGTCGCGGTCATCGAGTCTTTCGCCGACAGCAGCCAGGTCGATACCAACTTCAACCCTCAGTTCGATCCCTGCCGCTGGGATGACCCCACCAACCTGGGCGCTCTCGCTGGGACGGAGATCTCGGGAACGCCCCTGGGGACGTTCCAGGGCAACCCCCAGAACCTGGGCACGCGCATGCAGGTGAACATGCCGGTTGGCACCGGCACCACCTTGCCGCTGACGACGGTTCCGTTCCCCGGCCTGTTCTCGCCGTTCGACGACAACGGCACGAACAACCTGGGCGCCGGCATCAACCCGAACGGGGGCTCGCACTCGATGTGGCTCCTCGAGGCGGTGAACATCGGCGCGCCCGTCGGCTCGCTCGAGTTGATCGAGTGGGGCCCGGTGAACAACACCGTGGTCCAGACGACCTATCCGCAGTACCAGGTGTGGTGTGGCATGACGAGCGTGACGGCCCCGATCAACTGCCCGAACGGCGTGACCGGCATGTCGACGATCTACGCCCAGAACTACAACCTTGCTCCGCCGCAGACCGCGGACCCGTTGAACCTGAATCCGACCGGCAACCCCCCGGGCGCAGGTGGCGTCCTGGTGACGCCGGCGCAGGGTTACAACGCCGGGCCCGGGTTCACCTCGTACTTCCCGTTCCCCGTCTTCACGCCGCCGTTCGACTACGTCGGGTTTGGTGCCGGATCGGGCAACTTGCTGTACGAGATCCACATCGAGCCAGGGATGCAGATCTCGAACCTGACCCGTTATCGTGCGACGAATTTCGTCCCGGTACGCCGCATCATCGGTGCGCCCCTCTCCACCGGTTTCGTGACGTCGTCTGGCTCGGGTTGCGACATCTACGACACCCGCTTCACGTTCGTTTCGATCGTGTCGCAGTGCCGCTCGCGGTTCTACGACACGGGTGTGACCGCGGGTACGCCGGTCTACTCCGGCATCAACCTGTCGCCAGACCCGACGAATCAGCCCGCGGGCACGTCGGCCGTCTGGAACTTCGAAGGCGCGACGGCGATCAGTTCGCCGACCACGCCGACGGGACCGACCAGCGGCTTCCTCACCTTCTGGAGCGGGACGCCGTCCACGGGCACCTTTGATCCGCTCGTCCTCCAGCACCCGACCAACCCGACGGCGGCTCAGCTCACGGGCAATCGCTACTTCCGGTTCCAGGTGGAGCTCAGGAACGACAACATCACGAATGCGAGCCAGCAGTACAACAGCCTGATCGCAGCCATCGTCGTCTCGGGCACCTGATCTGGGCCGAAGTGGGATGAACAAGCGGGGCGGTCTTCGGGCCGCCCCGCTTCTATTTGGCGGGAGCCCCGACCGCGCTCTCGGGCGCCTCTCCTCACCGTCCCCGGGACGCGTGGCAGCCCTCAGAGCCGCCGTACTTGCAGGATCTTGCGACCGATCCTAAAATGCCCCAGGTTCAGGTCGTCGGCGGACGACCCGCTACCAGATGTCGTAGGTTGTTGTCAGATCCGGGGAGGTGTCCCTGGGAGACCCGCGTGTCGTCGTGATCATCGGGGCCCTGGGCGCTCTTGGGGCGTGCATCGGATCGTTCCTCAACGTGGTGGCTTATCGGTTGCCGCGTGAGTGCATGAACGTCGCACGTCCCAGGTCGCGTTGTACCCAGTGCGGCCGTTCGATCGCCTGGTACGACAACCTGCCGGTGCTTTCGTGGATTCTTCTTCGCGGAAAGTGCCGGGGGTGCAGGGCTTCCATCTCGATGCGCTACCCCGGGGTCGAGCTCGGGACGGCGCTGTTGTTCGCGTGGCTCGGAGCCCACGTAGTCAAAGAACCCACGGCGTTTGGGAGTGATTGGCTTGTCCTCGCGGTCATGCTGACGATCACATCGGCGTTGATCGCGTTGACGCTGGTCGATCTGGACTACCGCATCTTGCCTGACGAGATCACCAAATCGGGCATCGTGCTCGGCCCGGTGCTGGCCTTCTGCGCGCCGGAGTTGCAGCACGACGCCCACCTGATCTCGCTCGACTCGCCGCGCTGGGCGGCGGCGGTGTCGGGTGTGGCGGGAGCGGCGATGGCCGGAGGCGTGCTCTGGTCCATCGGTTGGTTGGGGTCCAAGGCGTTCAAGAAGGACGCCATGGGCTTCGGCGACGTGAAGATGATCGCCGCCATGGGGGGCTGCCTGGGTCATTGGGCCCTGCTTTCCCTCGCGGTGGCGGCGCTGTGTGGTGCGGTGATCGGGATCGTCATCCGAGTGGTCACCGCGGGGAGGTACATCCCGTTCGGTCCGTTCTTGGCCGTAGGGATGTGGACCGTAATGCTCTGGGGTCCGGAGATCTGGAACGGGTACATGGATTTGTTCCGTCCCTGATGGGGGCGAGAGCGGCAGGAAGGAGAGAGATGATGATGAAGTGCAGGCTGGTGTTGGTTGGCCTCTTGGGCGCCCTGGCCCTTGTCGGCTGCAAGTCGAACGACGACCTTCTCGACGTCAAGGGTCGCGAGATCGGGGAGCGGGACAGCGAGATTGCGGCGTTGCGCAAGCGCCTCGCCAACGAGGAGAGCATCCGCCTCGTGATGAAGAAAGATCTCGACGCGACCCAGCAATCCCTCGACGCGTCGAACGCGGAGGCCGACCGTCTACGCTTGAGCAACGGCCAGTTGGCGGCAGACCTGGCCGCTGCGCGGGCCGCGCCGAAGCCGGAGCTGGGCGGAGGCGTCCGCAATCTGGGAGAGGGGATCGACATGTTCGAGCGTGACGGCGCGATCGTCGTCCGCCTCGACAACTCGGTGACCTTCTCTGCGGGGAGCGCGTCGCTTTCCAAGAACGGTCAGGGCTTGCTGCTGAACCAGGTCGCGGAGATCCTCGCCTCCTACCCGGACCATCGGGTCTCGGTCGAAGGCCACACGGACAACCAGCCCATCAAGAAGAGTCGCTGGAAGACCAATCTGAACCTCAGCATCGCGCGCGCCCTCGAGGTGCGGCGGTTCCTCGCAGCGAAGGCCAAGGTTACTGAGGGTCGCATGCGTATCGCCGCTTACGGCGAGCATGTGCCGCGGATCAAGGCGAACTCGAAGGCGGCCCGGTCGAAGAACCGTCGGGTCGAGATCGTCCTGTACCGCCCCGCCTCGGACAATTGACGCTCGGAGGGCGCGTGGGGGAGGTGATCAGGGTCTGCACCTTCGCCATCGATCTGCTATAAATCGCCTTCCGGCCGAATGCCGGCGTCGTTCCCCATATGGGGTTCGGCGCCGCAACTCTTTGTGGAAAAAGACCTTCGGCTGAGAGAGACCCTCCAATGCCCAAGCACACGACGTCGCAGATCCGTAACGTGGCCCTGGTCGGCCACGCAGACGCAGGGAAGACCACGCTCGCCGACCACCTCCTCGCCAAGGGCGGCGCCGTCGGTCGCCCGGGGAGCGTCAAGGAGAAGACCTCGCTCTTCGACTTCGACGACCTCGAACACGACCGCGGCCACTCCATAGACTCGGCCTGTGGGCGCACGTCCTACCGGGACCGGGAGATCAACCTGATCGACTGTCCCGGCTATCCGGACTTCATCGGCGAATCGGTCGGGGGCTACAACGGTGCGGACCTCGTGCTCGTCTGTGTCAACGCTGCCAACGGTATCCAGGTCAACACCAAGCGCGGTTGGGCGCTCGGGGTCGGTGGCCAGCGCGCCCGGGCGATCGTCGTCACCAAGTGCGACCTGATGGACGGCAAGCTCTCCGACGTGCTCGGGAAGATCCGCGCACAGTTCGGAGATCGTTGCATCCCGTGGCGCGCGCCGGACGAGGTCGGCGACTTCAACGAAGCGTGGACCGAGGCAGTCGTCGAGGTCGACGAAGACCTGATGATGCGCTATCTCGAGGGCGAGACCGTTTCCAAGGAGGAACTCGCCAAGGTCGCGGGGCCAGCGCTCGCGGCGGGCACCGTCGTCCCCGTCATCTTCACCAGTTCCGACGAGGACGCCGGGCTGGACACGCTGCTCGATTTCATCGTCGAGTTGGGGCCGAGCCCTGCGGACGCGCCACGTGACCTCGTCAAGGAAGGCGGCGAGGACGCCGAGGCGATCGCTGCGGACCCGGCAGGTCCCTTTGTCGGCATCGTCTGGAAGGTCCAGGTCGATAAGCATGTCGGCAAGATCGGGCACGTGCGCGTGCTGAGGGGGACCGTCAAGCCGGGTGAGACCTTTGTCAATATTCGCGCGGGCAAGAAGGAGAAGACCGGTCACGTCTTTCGCGTGCAGGGCAAGGAACAGTCCGAGGTTGACAGCGGGATTTCCGGCGACCTGATCGTCCTGTTGAAGAACGACAGCCTTCGGGTCGGCGACACGCTCGCGGCGCAGGACAGCGGCAAGAGCGTCAAGCTCATACAAGGGCCCAAACCCATGTACAGCCTCGCCGTCTTCCCGACGAAACGGGGCGAGGAGGCGAAGATCGCCGAAGGCCTGGGCAAGCTCGCCGAGGAGTCGTTCACGTTCATCTCGTATCGCGAAATGGCCACCCACGAGCACTGCATCTGCGGGATGAGCCAGCTCCACCTCGATATCGTTCTGCGTCGCTTGAAGGCGCGCATGAACCTGGAGGTGGAGACCAAGAAGCCCAAGGTGCCGTACAAGGAGTGTGTCACGGGGGGAGCGAAGGGTCACTATCGCCACAAGAAGCAGACCGGTGGCCGCGGCCAATTCGCGGAGGTCTACCTCGAGGTCGCGGCGGGAGAACCCGGGTGCGGCCTGGACTACCAGTGGGCCATCTTCGGCGGCTCCATCCCGAAGAACTTCGAGCCCGCCATCGAGAAGGGCGTCAAGCAGAAGATGACGCTGGGCATCATCGCCGGGTATCCGATGGAGGACATCACGGTGAAGATCACGGACGGTAAGTTCCACGATGTCGACTCGTCCGAGGCCGCGTTCAAGATGGCTGGTGGGCGCGCGTTCTCCGAAGCCGTCAAGGCGGCCCGTCCGACCATCCTCGAACCCATCGTCAAGCTCGAGATCACCATCCCGGGCCAGTACATGGGTGACGTTTCGGGCGACCTCAACACGCGCCGCGGACGTATCCAGGGGATGGACCAGATCGGCGACGATCAGGTCATCAAGGCCGAGATGCCCCTCGCGGAAGCGGCCGAGTACTCCCGCGCCCTCACGTCCATCACCTCGGGCGAAGGCTCGTTCACCATGGAACCGAGCCACTACGAGTCCGTGCCAGCGAATATCCAGCAGGAGCTGATCGCGGCGTTCAAGCCGTCCTCGGACGACGACTAGGGCGGTCCTGGCCCAAGAACTGCGGCTCCCCACCTGAATTGGCCGATACCCCCATATGCGGGGTTCCGTCCAGCCTCGCGTCCGCTCTCGGTCCGAGGAGGAGGGAAGGCCCATGGTCAAGCTGGAGGAGTTGCTGGAGACCCTGGTCAGCCGCGGGGGTTCCGATCTCCACCTTTCGGCCGGGAGTCCACCGAAGATCCGGCTGGACGGGAATCTGGTGGACGAGTCACCGGAACCGTTGGGCCACGAGGACACGAAGCAGATCGTGTACTCGATCCTGACCAACGACCAGATCGCCACCTTCGAAGAGAAGCTGGAGCTGGATCTCAGCTTCGGCGTCTCCGGACTCGGGCGTTTCAGGACGAACGTGTTCCAGCAACGGGGTACGGTCGCGGCGGTTTTCCGGCTCATCCCGTTCGATGTGAAGAGCTTCGAGGAGCTCAGCCTGCCCGCTGAGGTCTGCACGAAGCTGTGCAAGCTGCCGAAGGGGCTGATCCTGGTGACGGGTGCGACGGGGTCGGGGAAGAGCACCACCCTGGCGGCGATGATCGACTACATCAATCGCACGCGCGAGTCGCACATCGTCACGATCGAGGATCCGATCGAGTTTCTCCATCGCAACAAGCGCTGCCTGTTCAACCAGCGGGAGGTGGGGTCGGACACGCTCGAGTTCAAGTATGCGTTGCGGAGCGTCCTGCGCCAGGACCCGGACGTCGTGCTCATCGGCGAGATGCGTGACCTCGAGACCATCGAGGCAGCGCTGACCCTGGCGGAGACCGGCCACCTGACGTTCGCGACGCTGCATACATCAGACGCTGTCCAGACGATCAACCGCATCGTCGACGTGTTCCCTGCCTACCAGCAACAGCAGATCCGAACCCAGCTCTCCTTCACGTTGCAGGGCGTGTTCAGCCAGCAACTCATGCCGCGCGCCAGAGGATCGGGCCGAATTCTCTGCTCCGAGATCATGCTCGCCAATACGGCGATCCGCAGCCTCATCCGCGAGAACAAGGCGCACCAGATCTACTCGCAGATCCAGACGGGCGGCAAGGACGGCATGAAGACCATGAACATGTCGCTCCACGAGCTTCACAACCGCCGCGTCATCTCGCTGGAGGAAGCGATGAACAGGTCGACGGACAAGGACGACCTGATGCGGCTGATGAACGGCGGCCTTGTCGGATCGCGCCGGTAGCGCGGTCAGGCGGGGAAGAGAGACCCACTGATGTTGACGTTCAAGTACAACGCGAAGGACTCCGCGGGCAAGACCATCCGCGGAACCATCGACGCTGCCACGCAGGTCGAGGCGACGGAGGGCCTCCGGCGCAGGAACCTGCAGATCGTCAAGGTCAAGGCCACCCGGAGCGGAGGCGCCAAGGGCGGGTTCTTCAGCCTGCAATCGTCGCGGCCGAAGAAGGGCGAACTCGAGTTGTTCACCCGTCAACTCTCGACCATGGTCTCCGCTGGCATCCCCCTGCTCGAGTGCCTTGAGATCCTTGAGGAGCAGGCGGAGAGCGCCGGCTTTCGCAGAGCACTCTCGAGCGTGATCGAAGAGATCCGCGCCGGGTCAGACCTGTCCCAGTCCCTCTCCGGGTTCCCGAAGATCTTCTCGAACATCTACGTGAGCATGGTGCGCGCCGGGGAGGCGTCGGGCCAACTCGACGAGATCCTCGGTCGGCTCGCGGACTATCTGGAGGCGACGGCGAGGCTGCGTCGCGAGATCAAGGCGGCCATGACCTACCCGGTCGTCAGCATGGTGCTTGTCCTCGCCATCACTGGCTTCCTGATGATCGTGATCGTCCCGAAGTTCAAAGAGATTTTCGACGGCCTCGGTGTTGAACTCCCGGGGATCACCCAGACCGTCATGAACGCGTCTCTGTGGATGAAGGACAACATCGCCCTGTGCTTCGGGGGTCTCGTCGGACTCTCCATGGCGTTCTCGTTCTGGAAGCGTACTTCCGCGGGTCGGCGCATCTGGGATCGAATGTTGCTTTCCATGCCGGTGTTCGGGCCGCTGTTTCGCAAGGTGGCGCTGTCGCGATTCAGCCGCACCTTCTCGACGATGATCAAGAGCGGAGTCCCCATCCTCGGTTCGCTCGAAATTGTCGCGGAGACGGCCGGCAACACGGTCATTCACTCGGCGGTGAGAAAGGCGATGGACAGCGTTCGGCAGGGTGACACCCTGGCCAACCCGTTGAGCAAGGAGTCAGTGTTCCCGCCGATGGTGGTTCGCATGATCGGCGTCGGTGAACGGTCCGGTGCGCTCGAGTCGCTGCTCAGCAAGATCTCCGAGTTCTACGACCAGCAGGTCGAAGCCGAAGTGAAGGGTCTGACGTCGCTCATCGAGCCGGTGCTGATAGCGGTCATGGGCATCGTCGTGGGCGGCATCGTGCTGGCCGTGTTCCTGCCCATCATGAAGTTGCAGGAAGCCCTGACCCCGAAGTAGGACGCCCATGACCACCCGGACCCGGATGCGCTTTGGCCTGTACACGATCGGCGCGATCGCGCTGATCGCGCTGGTGTACCTGGGCTGGTTCTACGTCCCGCACCTCGGGCTCGACCAGGACAAGACGGAGGTCTTTCGCCTCGCCAGCGAGGGTAAGTGGGACGAAGCGCGCCATCTCATAGAGGTGATGGACGAGCGCTACCCGGACGACATCCGGGTCCCGCTTCTCTGTGGCTGGCTCGAGGATGGGGTGGGCAATCTGGATGGCAGTACCCGCGCATACGAGCGGGCGCTGGATCTGTGTAAATCAGACGCCGAGCACCTCGAACTGCAGGTGACCCTCGCGGACATCCAGCGACGACGTGGACAGGTGGCCGTCGCCGAGAGGCGTCTCGAGGACGCTGCAAACCGATACGGCGAGTCAGCAAAGACGCGCCAGCTGCGCGCGATTCTCTTGATGTCGAAATGTCACTGGGATGCCGCGTTAGGTGAGGTCGACCGATTGGCCGAAGAGAACCCTGTAGACCCGCACGCCAGCGGATTGCGTCGACGTATACGCAAGCTGCGCGAGGCCGATGAGGCCTCGGGTTCCAACGAGTCAGCGCCGGTCGTCAGATCGCCTGGCAAGTAGTCCCGGGTGGCGTGCGATCCAAGACTCGAGGATTACCCCTCGTAGGTTTCACGAAGCGAGAGTTCGAGGAGAACTTACCCACATGAATCGCAAGCAACAGGGTTTCACCCTCATCGAGTTGATGATCGTCGTCGCCATCATCGCCATCATTGCCGCCATCGCCGTGCCGAACCTGCTTTCGTCGCGCCTGGCGGCCAACGAGTCGAACGCCATCGCGACGCTGCGGAACCTGTCGTCCGCTCAGGCCCAGTTCCAGACGACTGGGGCGGTCGACGACGATCTTGACGGGACGGGCGAGTACGGCAGCTTTGCCGAGATGTCCGGCCAGTGCTTCCTCAACACCCGTGCGGGTGGTAACGGTCCCGCGGCTACGCTGGATCCGCCCATCCTCGGCGCGACCTTCCAGGGCGTCGATGCGAACTCCCACGTCAATAAATCTGGCTACCTGTTCCAGATGTGGCTCCCGGACGTGAACGACGTCGGCCAGGCGGAAGGGGCCAGCGGTGCTGGCGGCAACGCGGCCTGGGACGCGGACAACTGTGAGATCTTCTGGTCCTGCTACGGGTTCCCCGTGGACGGTGGCACGACCGGCAACCGCGCCTTCTTCGTGAACCAGCGTGGTGAGATCATCCAGACCAGGATGACCACCCTCCAGTACGACCAGTCCAGCGGCCCTGATTGGAACGCTGCCCTGGTCGGTGGCACCTCGATGGGCGACCCGCTCGCCATCACCAACGGGACCGCCGTCGACGGCAACACCTGGACCGCGGTCCAGTAGTCGAACTTCTCTGCTGACGCAGAAACCGGAGTACGGGCCAGTCTCCCGAGTGCGCGGAGGCCGGCCCGTCTCTCCATGCCACAGGCAGGTCCCTTGTTTCTGGCTCCAGCCCATCCTTGCTGCGCCCGCCGCGATGGTCGGTGCCCGGGGCCGCAGATCGAAGAGCGGCACCACCTCTTGAAGTTCGTGCCTGACGCGAGTTTGGCGGAGCCAGCCGAGATCGCGAGCCGCGGTCCCGACCCGACGGTCGATGCCTCTGCCTGCGAGTACGCCTGGTCGTGCTTCGTATTCCCGATCCAGGCGGGGTCTTCCGGCAGCCCGGCGACGGATGGCAACTCCTGGGCGGCGCTGAAGTAGCCCGATCTCGGAATACCCCGCTCGTTCTCCTGAGCGCGTTTGACCCCCGTGGTCGGGGCTTGCTACCTTCAAGCCCCTGTCCCTGGGGGTCGTTCCATGTATGAGGACCCATCACCCGAGCCGTCCCGAGGCGGCCTGATTGCACGTATCCTTGCCGCGATCGGATGTGCCGCGGCGGGCGTGTTCGCCTTCCTTTGGCTCGGCGAGCGAGATGCGTTGCGGGTGGAGCGGGAGCGCTTCCAGCGGGAGTTGGCTGCCCGCCAGAGTCAGGCGCAGGTGGACGTGGGCCGCGCCGTCCGAGAACGGGTGAACAAGGAGGTCGCCGCCGAACGTGCCCGTCACGCGCGCGAGCTCGCCGGGGTGAAGAAGTCGCGGGGGACGGTCATCGAGCAACGGCTCGAGAAGCTGGGTGAAGAACACGATCGCCTGCTCGGGTCCCTGGGCGAGTCGCGGGAGCGAAGCCATAGGCTCAAGGGCGACGCGACGCGCCTGGCTGGTGAACTCGAGACGGCGCGTCGCGACGGCGCCCAGAATGCTCGCGCGCTGAGTGAGCAGTTGAAGGCCGTCCAAGCGGGGATGGAGGCCGCGCGCCTCGAGGCCGAAGAACGCGAGCGGGAGCTCCAAGAACTCGAACGGAGCATGCTCGACCCGCTGGAGGGACCGCTTGGTTCCGAGGTCGGCGTGCACGTCGTGAGCGTGCTCGACGCCACGACCGAGCCCGATGCCGCGCGTCTTCGCGAGCAACTGGGGAGCGGGGAGTGGCTGTTCCCGTTCCTGGCGGCGCATTTCTCCAGCGGCGATCGCGGCGTTTGCGCTGCAGCCGCTGCGTCCACTATCACCGACCTGGACGTCGGATTGCTCGTCACGGCGGTCGCGCGCTCAGGCCGGACCGACGAGGCGTTCTGCAAGTGGATCGGCGCGGCCATGGTCACGGCCGGGGCCGACGCTCTCGACGACCACCTGAAGGCAGGGCTCGTTCATGATTCGGTCGCGGTCCGGCTGTGCGCGGTCGAGGCTGCCTACCTCGCGACGTCGTCATCGGAGAGTGTCCATGCCCAGCTGGTGAGCGCGCTCGCCAACACAGAGTCGGAGGTCTCCGACCGCGCCCTCGCTCGCGCGCTGACGCCCGACTACGACCTGGGCTGCAAGCGTCCCACGTCGTCGTCCGAGTACCTGAGAACGTTCAACGAGGAGCACGTGACGCTCGAGACGTCGTCGATCGCGCGCGTGCGGCCGGAGGGGATCGAGGTCGAGGGCGGAGCGGAAGATATTTTCCTTGGTCTGCTGGTAGGTGCGGTTATTTCGCGCCGCGACCTGCAGCGTATCTTCCATGGTGAGGATGATATCGTCGCC
>JABSRK010000309.1 GCA_013213915.1 Planctomycetota bacterium | reverse complement strand
TATTCGCCGTTGGCATCGAACACTCCAGGGAGACTGAACTGCGTGGTCACGTTGCCCGTAGCGACGTACGACACGATCGAGACGCTCAGCGAGAGGGGCGCGCCGGGAACACCCTCGGCGTAGGCGCTGACCTGGCCTTCCGCCCACGACACCTCCGCCCAGAGCGAAGGCGAGCCGTCGTGGCCGTTGGTTGACTTGTCCCCGCCGTTACCCACGGCAGGGGACATGAGGAGGCACACCACGAGCAACCCGCCGAGAAGCGCGGGCAGCGTCAGGAACCGCTTGATGGTCATCGGTCAACTCCTGGTCGCGAGGGTCGCATCACGACTCTCTACGGAACGGCGCATACGGACGCGAACCGGGGATGGAACCGGACCGTCCCCAGCGATGGCGAGCGCGGCGCTAACCGTTCATCGATAGGGCAGTTGAAACCGGATCGCCGGCCCACGACTGCCCACACACTCAGCATCGAGTATACCGGGGTACGGCGGTCCGATGGAAGACGAGGGAGGGGTCGCCGACGGGCCCTCAGGGGCGTGACCGTGCGTGCAGAAACAACACGAAAAGGCCCAGGATTGCGGGTCCCACCAGGAAGGCCAGGGCCTCGGGTGCGAGATCCTCGACCACCAGCCCGTACGCCACACCGCCGAAGGCCAGCAAAAAGGCCACGAAACCGACGCCCAGGGTCGCGCGACGGGTGCCGCCGAAGGCTAGGAAACGACTGTTCTGGAGGGCTCGGACCACCTCCAGCAACCGACCCGTCTCCCGAAGCTCCTCGGCCCCGTCCTCAAGGGAGCGCATGAAGAGCCCCGCCTCCTCCTCGATGGCCGCCTGGTGGTGGGGAGCGAGTTCGAGATCCGCTTCCAGATCATCGATTCGGGAAAGAAAATCCTCCTCGATACCCTCGCTCTCCATGTTGTATTGGTGCTGAAGCGCCTCCCATTCGTCCGCCAGATCGATCAGCCGCTCGGACAGTCCAATGGCCTTGCGAACGCTCTCGTCCGCTCTCGGATTGAGCTCCAACTTCTGCACCTTCCGAACAACCCGGGCGCAGCCCTTTTTGAGGCCCTCGCTGCGCTCGCGGGACTTGTGGATGAGCCTCAAGTGGGCCCGGTAGAGATCCTGTTCGGAGGACGCGGTCTCTTCGACAGCTTGAGAGGTGAAGCTCGAAGCCCCCTCGCTCTCGTCTACGCTCACGCGCATCCCGCAGCCGTCACAGAAGCTGGCGTACCACCCAACGACGGCGTTGCAGTTGTTGCAGAATCGTGCTCGTTCCTCGTCCATAGCACTCCTGATGGACTGACAACCCCTCCGGCGCCACGTTGCTCTCAGGCGTCGGCCCGCGCGCCATAGCCCGGCGGAACGCCCTCCACCCAGTGCGAACCGTCCGGACCGTACTCCTTCTTCCAGATCGGCACGCGCCGCTTCAGGTCATCGACCAGCGCGAGGATACCCTCGAACGCTGGTCGGCGGGGGGGCGCGGCGGCGACGACAAGCAAGCTCGTTTCCCCAACCAGGACCTCCCCGATACGGTGGACCACTGCCAGGCGCTCGAGCCCGTGGCCAGCCGCGGCGATCCGGGCGACGTCCGCCAACTCCCGCTCCGCCATCTCGCGATAGCAGTGATAGTCGATCTTGCTGACGGATTTGCCCTCGTGGTGATCACGCACGACACCCCGAAAAACGAGCACTGCGCCGCACTTGGGGCTCGCCACGTAAGCCTGGGCCGCCGCCTCGTCGATGGGGTCTTCCGTGATCTGGACCAGCACGCTCAACCTCCACTCACCGGCGGAATCAGAGCCACCTCGTCGCCGTCCGAGAGCGCTGTTTCGGCCGAAGCGTAGCTGGCATTGACGGCGTATGCGAGGGCCCAGAGAGCCTCCGGCAGGCCGTCCACCAGCCCCGGAACGTCCCCCACGGTGGCGCCATCCGGCAACTCCACGTCGACCGCGTCTCTCCCTGCCGCCTCCGCCAGCGGCCCGAAGAGCAGGACCCGAACTCGCATACATCCTCCGAAACGTTGTTGGAGCCCGGTCGGCTCGTGTCCCATACTTCTACTCTGTCACGCATCCCTGCTGAACCCCTTACCACATGAACGAACCACCGCGCATCGAACTCGCTCGCCTCCCGACACCCATCGACCACCTCCAAGACTTGAGCCGGGAGCTCGGGGTCGAGATCTACGTCAAGCGAGATGACCTGACAGGGGCCGCCCTGACCGGCAACAAGGTCCGTAAGCTCGAGTATGTCCTGGCGCACGCCCTGGAGGTGGACGCAGACATCGTCCTGACCTGCGGCAGCGCGCAGAGCAATCACTGCCGCGCAACGGCCATCGCGGCACGCCGGAGCGGCCTCGACGTCGAATTGTTCCTGGGTGGAGCCCGAGATGCCTCGGTGAGAGGGAACCTGTTCCTCGATCTGCTGATGGGTGCAGGCATCCATCACCTTTCGGATGAAGCATTCGAGGAGGTCGATGCCCACATGGCGCAGCGAGCAGAGGAACTCGGCGCACAGGGCCGTGACGCGTTCGTAATCCCCGAGGGCGCGAGCACGCCTCTCGGGGCACTTGGCTACGTGCGTTGCATGAAGGAGATCCGAAACGAAGAAGACGAAGCTGACGTCTCGTTCGATCTCCTCGTCGTCCCTGTCGGATCGGGCGGCACGCTGGCGGGTCTGCTCGCGGGGGCGCAACGCTACGGGTTCAAGGGACGCATTGTCGGAATCCCGGTCTGTCACGACGCGGAGTTCTTCGCAACGAAAGTCACGACGCTGCTCGAGGGAATGCGTCGCGACCACCTCGACGACCTCGACCCTGTGGTACCCATCGGCACGCTCGTGGACGGCTTCGTCGGAGAGGGCTACGGCCACGCGACATTCGCGGAGCTCGAACGCATCCGCGACCTCGCCATCCTCACCGGGATCATCCTCGACCCCGTGTACACCAACAAGGCGTTCGGAGCGCTCCTGTCACTGGTCAGGACCGGGGCGCTCGCGCCCGGTCAGCGCGCGCTGTTCCTCCACACGGGCGGCCTGTTCGGTCTGTTCCCCTACGGCGACCAGATGCCCCACCTCATGGTGCCCTGACCTCGCGACGGCGCGCAGTATCAGGTGGAGACACGGACGACGACGATGGCGATGTCGTCGCGGGTGAAGGTCGAACCGCGGCACCAGACCGCGATGGCCTCGTTGAGGACGCGGGTGACCTCCGTCGCGGGCGCTTCGCGGTGATCGAGCAGCAGCCCCTTCAGCTTGTCGAGGCCGAACTGCTCTCCAGTATGGCTGCGCGCCTCGACAATCCCGTCCGTGTAGAGGACCACGAGCGCCCCCGGCGCCACCTCGATATCGCGCCCCTCGTACGTGTAGTCGGCATCGATTCCAAGCGGTATCCCGGTGGCGCCCAGTTCCTTGAACTCGTCCGATTCGGGCTCGAGGATGAGCGCGGGATTGTGACCGGCCGACGCGTACCGCAGCTTCCCCTCCGACCGCGACACGACCATGTAGCACGCGGTCGCGAACAGCACGCGGTTCTCGCGCGTCCCGAGGAGCGCATTGGTACGCGTGAGCACGCTGCCGGGGGACGGGTCATCGGGGACCGTCGCACGCAGGAATGACATAAGCCGCGCCATGAACAACGCCGCCCCGATGCTCTTTCCTGCCACGTCTCCGAGCACCAGCGCGACCTTGTCATCGTCGATGATCGTACAGTCGTAAAAATCGCCACCGATCTGTTTTGACGGCACGTACGCCCAGTCCATCTCGAATCCCGGAGCATCGAGGCTGTCGTCCGGCAGCAGGCCCAACTGGATCTCCGCGGCGATCTCCAGGTCGAGCTGTAGCCGTTCCCGCTCACGCAATTCGGACTGCATGCGGGCGTTGTCGAGCGCGACGGCAGCCAGGCTCGCGAACGCACCGAAGAAGTCCAGATCCGACCGACGGTAGAGCTGCGCACGCCCGGGATAGTCGGCGTAAAGGGCGCCGATAACGCGATTGTGACTGGTCAGTGGCGCACAGATCGCGGCCTTGATGTTCGCCGCGAGGATGCTCTGGGCCATGTTGAGCCCGACGTCGAGCTGCGCGTCGTCAATAATCTGTGGCGTCCCCGACTCCATGACGGTGCGGAGGATGCTCTGGCTCGCCACCTCCGACAGCTCACGCTGCTCGGTCTCCGGGCGCAGACACCGCGGTTCGAGTCGGCCGTCGTCCTCTCTGAGAACGAGGACGGCGCGACGCACCTGGAGGATCTGGAACAGGTGATCCATGATCCGCTCGAACAGGTCGTTCAATTCCAACGTCTGCGAGAGGCTCTTCCCTGCCTCGATCAGCAGTGCCAGGCGCTCCTTTTCCAGGCCCTTGTACGCCGTCTTGCTCGCGTCGAGCATGGAGTGCGACGAATCGGTGAACGACGACGCGCTCGGATCTTCGACCGGGCGGCCGGGGACCGTCTCCTCGAATCCCTGAATAGGGATCATCCCTGTGCGGTTAGCCGCCTTGCTGACGCGCAAG
>JABSRK010000308.1 GCA_013213915.1 Planctomycetota bacterium | reverse complement strand
GCTCCTCGCCCGCCGCATGTGCCTCGAGGATTGCATCGCATTCTTCGTCCGAGATTGTCCCCCCGTCCCAGGCGCGGAGCGCGATCTCCTCGGTCGGAAAATCGAACCGCAAGAAGCGCGAGCCGTGCCCCATGACATTCTTGCGCTTCTCCTTGCCGGCGATCACGAACTCCCCGAGCGGCGTCGAGTTCTCGCGTTTCGAGATCCGTCCAATGGGCCCACGCCCGTAACCGATGTTGTAACGCTGGGTGAGCGTCTCCCCGTCATACAGGGACAGCGTCATGGGCTGGATGCAAACGACGATCAACGGGTTCTTGAGCGGCAGGGCTACCCCGGCGTCGCGCGCCGCGGCAGGCAGGTCGTCCGGAGCGAACTCCTGTAGGAGGCCGGCGACCACCAGCGTGAACAGGAACGCTGTCGGCAACGCCACGTACACCACGAACTTGCGAATGAACCCATGCATGAAGCGACCAGTCCGAGAAACGAACTCCCTACGCTTCCTGTCGACGCCCTCCGGGTTTGATCTCAAGTCCCATGACCAAATGCGGCGCGCCGCCGCGGGTTCAGGATTCGCCGAGGGATGTGGACGGGTCCATGGTGCGAAGGTAAGCGACGGAGCGGGTGATCACCTCGCATGCCCGTTCGACTTCAGCCATCGTCGTGGTCTCGCAGCACGAGATACGGACGGCGCCGTGGAGATACTCGAAAGGGACGCCCATGGCCTCGAGCACATGGCTCCCACCGTATTGCGCCGCCGCGCACGCCGAGCCCGCCGAGAGACAGACGCCCTCTCGCGCCGCCGTGAGCACCACCGCCGAGCCTTCGATTCCCTTGAAGCACACGTTTACCGTCCCGGGTACGCGCCCTTCCCGCGCGCCGTTGATGCGGACATCCGAGATGGCGAGGAGCCTCTCCTCGATCGCGGCGGTCAGCGAACCGAGGTGCGTCCGCCGCCCTTCGATGCCCGAGCCCATGTGCTCGGCGGCGACACCGATCCCCACGATGCCCGGCACGTTCTCGGTGCCGCCACGGCGGCCTCCTTCCTGCCCGGCACCGATGACGAACGGGCGCGACCTCGCTCCCCGACGAACGAACAGCACTCCAACGCCCTTCGGCGCGTGAAACTTGTGCCCCGACAGCGAGAGCAGGTCGACGCCGAGGGTCTCCACGTCAATCACCAGTTTGCCCACCGCCTGAACAGCATCGACGTGCACGGTCGCCCCGGCGTCTCTCGCACGTCGGGCGACCTCGGCGACCGGCGTGATGACGCCAGTCTCGTTGTTGGCCAACATGATGCTCACGAGCACCGGCCCGTGAGCGAGCTCGGCGTCCAGCCGGTCCATGTCAAGAACGCCGTCGCCATCGACAGGAAGAACTCCGACCTCGACCCCCCGACTCGAGAGCCAAGTACCCACGTCATGGACCGCCTCGTGCTCGACCGAGGTTATCAAGACACGCGAGCGTTCAGCCCGAGCCGCATCGACCACCCCGCGCATTGCCGTGTTGATCGACTCCGTGGCGCACGACGTGAACACGATCTCTGTCTCGCGCGCACCGATCAGCCCGGCGACCTGCGCGCGGGCTCCCTCGACGCGATGTCGGGCGGCCTCCCCGATCCCGTGGATGGACGAAGGGTTGCCGAAGCCGTCGCCTAGCACCTGGTTCATCGCTTCGACGACCGATGGATGAGGGCGCGTGGTCGCGTTGTTGTCCAGATAGATGGTGCCGTCGCTCATGACGATCCTCCCGTCCGACGGCCGAAGACGCGTCCGATGATGCCCTTGATGATGCCACCTGCGGCCGTCCGCTCTTCTCGCAACTCGGTGATCAGATCCTCGATCTCGGGATGGCATGAACGGCATCCGCCGCCCGCCTTACAGCTCCGCGTGACCTCCTTGACGCTCGTGCATTCCTTCCCTCGGATCGTATCGATGACGCGTCCGTACCGCACACCCAGGCAGTAGCAGAGCGTCTTGTCACGATCGGTATCGAGCCGCCGTGTCACGGGACAAGCTCTCCGCCGAGCCGGGCCAGCAGCACCAGCCCTGCCCTCGCGCACAAGACCGCGTCCGCCGCGGGCGCCGTCCGCTTGAGATCATCAGCCGTCGTCCGGGCGACAGCACAGACGTCTGCATCGACCTCCTCACGCTTCGGATCAACGTGGAAAATCGGGGTCGTGGACAGCCGTACCCGGGTGCCGTTGCGAATCGGGAGCAGGGGGTCCGGCCGCGGCCACGGACGCCACGCCTTCCAGAACCCGCGCTTGCCCGCGTGAGTACGAAGCGCGGCAGGGGCGACGGTCGCGAGCGTGGGTCCCTGCGTCGAGGGTGGGGAGGCCGTCACCGCGACGTAGATACGCGAGTGCGCTCCGCCACCCACCGATGCGATCTCGACGACCCCGCGGAGGTTCTTGAGCCGCGCGCTCAGCCTCGTCAGGCTCCGTTCGCCGTCACCCAGAACCGCAAACACGACGTCGAAGGGCAGGGGTTCGATGTCGCGCTTCGTCGAAAGGTGCAAGCTCCGCGCCATGGCCAGGACCGCCGCGACCGCAGCGGCGTCCGACGCACCGGGGCCGCCCCCGAAAGCCGGCAAGCGGGCTGAAACGACGACGCACCGTCGCCCGTCGCGCCCCGAAACCCGCGCGGTCATGGACCGCACCACTCTCCGGTCGCGCGCGACGACGAGCTCGACTGCCACGCGTGCGTCCCCGCCCGCAGCCAGCACGGCACGCGTGGACGCGGCCCCCATGACGATGACGGGGAGCGGCAACGGCGCCGTCGGCTCCCACAAGGGCGCAGCGTCGGCGGGGACCGCAGCATCGTCCCATCCGCACAAAACGACCCGTGCGCCGCGCTTCGCCAGGTCCGCGAGACGCGACGACTGGACGGACGACACACCCCGTATGAGCACGACGGCCTTCCCTTCGACGACCACGTCACGGGCCTCCGCAACGACAGGAAGAACACAGGCTGGCAGCGCCGGAGAACCAGGAACGGGTCGCGCGCTTGCAAGCCTCGCCTCCGTGTCACCCTTCACCGCGCATTTGAATGCACGGACGGTCCATGTGTCGGCCAACGGTTCGGCAACGGGTTCGGGCTTCAGCCCAACGCCGGACATCCACTTCCCGCACCAACTCAACGCCGCCTCGGCCGACGCCGACCCGGGCGCGCGATCACCGGTGGCCGCGAGGTGCTCCGTGATCTGTCTGATGGCTCCCTCGCTGACGACCGCGGACAGCAGTCGCTCCGCGTCGTGCCCGCGAGCGGGCGGAAACACCGGCTGCGCGAGGACGGGCTGGGCGATGCACAGGAAGATCAGTGTCGAAACAACGCGGGCCATGGCTGCCATCTGATTATAGAGGTCTGGGATCTTCACCCCACCACCGGGCGCGCCAGTGGCGCAGGGTGCACCACCACCTGATGGGCCGCCGAGAGCCGCCGCCAGAGGTCGAGGATTGGATCGTCCGCCTCCGGATCCAGGCCCTCGAGGCCGCGCAAGACCTCGGTACGTACCAGCGGACCGGCCGGAGCACCGGACGTGAGCGCGGAATCCGCGACCGCGGCGCCGGCTTCAGGAGCCGAGCCCAGGAGCATGGCGAGCCCAGCGACGTGGTTCGCCGCGAGCCGCTCCCCCGCCCCGATCAGCGCGACCTGGTCCGAAGCGACGCCCCCGAGGACGTCGTTCATCGCCTCGGCCAAACACGCCCCGGCGGCGTTCACGAGGATGGTCCGTGACGCCCCGGCAGCGGCAAATCCCCACAGGTCGTCCGGAGCGTCACCGGAGACATCCACGACGAACACCTCCTCCGGGGGATAGCCCGGACGCAGCAGCACATCGACCAGCGTACGCTCGAGCCCTGCGCGGTTCGCGTCCGCATGAACGACCGCCGTGAACGGGAGAGGCTCGACATCGACCGTGCGCTCGTCCGGGTTCGGTGACCGCCGCACGCCCGTCACGACGAGTCGACCGTCCTCGAGTTCTTCCGCGGCCGCGCCCGTCTCGCACGACGCCTCGATGAGCCGTCGCCAACGACCACCCACGCCACGATCGGGGGGCCGCAGCACCGCATGAACCCCGGCCGCATCCGTGACGACGGCGAGCACCCGTTCGAGAGTCGGCGCCACCTCGCCCGGCGGTTCCCACAAGACCGCGGCTCCGTAGCATTCCTCGGGGATCGATGCGGCGTCTTCCACGACGACGACCGGTGGCGGCAGCAACTCCTCGACATCCGAGGCGACCCCTTCGTGGTCGCCTACGAGCGTGACGACGCTGGCCGACGCCGCCGCCGCCATCACGATGG
>JABSRK010000307.1 GCA_013213915.1 Planctomycetota bacterium | reverse complement strand
TCCGCGACGCGCGCCACCGCCCGCGCCTGCGCCACGTCCGCCGCGACGTCCCGCGCCGACCCGTGAGGGGCGCGCGCTCGAAATGGCGCCGCCGACAAAGACCAGGGCGTCGTACTTGTCGCGAAGCCCTCCCTTGTCGAGGTCGGGCGGGTAGACGACGTCGAAGTCGAATTCGAACTGCTCGAGGATCCAGCGCAGCCAGCCGGACGGCATGGAACCTCCGTAGCGGTCCCAGATGCCGACGCGGAGGCGTTTCAACGGGACGGTGGCGCCCCGGGCGGGCGGTTGACGGACACCGGTGAAGTCGAGGCCAAGTTCGGCGGCCAGGGCGCCGACCGCTTCGGGCACGTCGTCGTCACCGTGGACCCAGAACGTGCCGGCGGGCCAGGTTTGTCCGTTGGTCGAGACCTCGCGGGTGAGACGCGAGACCCGCTTGCCGTCACGAAGCAGACGGTTCACGGCGAGGAATGCGTCGTTCACCGAGGCCGACATGAAGAACCCGGCCTTTCCGGCGTTTCCGCCGACCCGGCCGGCTGCCGGTTTGGTCAATCCGTCGATCTTCTCGAAGGGTCCGTCAAGGCCGTCGAGGACACGGTGAAACGCGACGCCCATCTGGAAGGCGAGGGTCCAGCCGGCGCTGTCGTAGGGGGCGATGGGGGGGCCGCCGGGATAGGGGACGTCGTTGGGATGCACCTGGGGTTCGAACATGTCGATGATGTGCGGGCGGAAGGCCTGAGCGCATTTCACGACGTAGCTGCCCTTGGAGAAGGTCTGGCCGTCTACCTCAAAGTCCTTCGTCGCGCGGTGAACCGTGATGCCCTGCTTGATCAGCGTGTTCACGAACTTGGTCGCTGTTGGGAAGTCGGCTTGCTCTCTGGAGATGATGTAGCCGCGCGGGTCGCGGCGGGCGGGGTCGCGGAAGACGCTCTCCCACACGTCCTTGCGCTCCTCGCGGGACGATGCCTCCCGGTTGTCGGATTCCAACTTCTCAGCGGCGGCGAGCGTGTCCGGGCGTACCGTCCACGTGTCCCTGTTCCCCTTGTCGATGGAGTTCTTCCCCATGCGGTAGAAGTTGAAGAGCAGGTGCTCCTTGTAGCGGGAGGCGACGTCGAGGACGGCGCGGTTGGACGTGATCGAGTACTCGACCGATTGCCGGAAGTGCCACTTCTGCGGGACGATGGGAAACGGCATGTCGCTCGTCCCGAGCTGGCGTTGCACTCGCAGCGGGATTTCCGTGGGCGTGGGGCTCCCGATGGTCTCGGTGAGGAGCCCGATCATGTTGTGGAAGTACACCGCGGTGCGCAGCCCGCCGTTCCACCAGGTGGAGTAGCTGGCGCCCTTGCGCATGGTGGCTCCAGGCTTGTTCTCCGCGATGAATCGCTGGTGAATCGCCGCACCCACGAGGTCGATCATGATGGGCAGCAAGGGATCGAGGTTGTGGTTGTGCGGGCCGCGGAAGGGCGGCGCGAACAGCACGGTGCCTGACGGGCCTGACTGGTGGTGGTTGAAGACGATCTGGGGCAGCCACTGGTGATAGAAGACGCGGCAGATGGCCTGGGTCTCTTTTTGCGTCGCCATGTAGAAGTCGCGGTTGTTGTCGTGCCCCGTGTACTTCTGATAGAGACGCGGGAGGCCGCGGGACGACCGCTTCTTCGGGTCCTCTCGCCGCATGTACCAGTCCGCGACCAGATCCAGGCCGTCCGGGTTCGGGTTGTTGAACAGGATGATCACGTCGTCGAGGAAGCGCAGGGTCTCGTCGTCGGTGAAGGCGCACATCTGGTAGACCATCTCGATGAGCTGCTGCGCGACCAGGACCTCGGTCGCGTGCAGGCCGCCGTCGATCCAGACCACCGCCTTGCCTTCCTTCGCCAGATTTCGGGCCGCGTCCTCGTTGAGGCCTTCCGCGAGGCCCAGCCGCTTCGAGATCTGGCGATAGTGCTCCAGCCGCTCATGGTTCTTCGGCGATGTGACGATCGCCATGAGCATGTTGCGACCCTCTTCTGACTCGCCGATCACCTCGAGCTTCATGCGGGCGGACTCCCGATCCAGGGTCCGCCAGTACTTCTCGAGTTGGACGTTGTTCGCGAGGCAGTAGTCGTCGCCCATGTTGAAGCCGATGGACTCCTTGGGCGTGGTGATGTCCGGCAGGGGAGCCTGGGCGGAGACGATGGACGCGAACGTCAAGCTGACGGCGAAGGCGACGATACGGAGCATGGCCAGTCCTCGGAACGATGGAACGGCGGATGGTCAAGGACCGGAGATCGTACCCCAGCGGACACCCCGGCGAGCGGGTCGCTGTTTGCGTGAGCTGACTGACGATGGCGTCGACGTCGGTGCCGGGTTCTCTTCCCCTTGCTGCTCTCGGGCACCCGGTAATCCGAGATCCGGATCAGCGGAGCGAGAGGACGGCTGTCACGGGGAAGTGGTCCGACGGCCAGCGCCCTTTGACGGAGTGGTTGTCCACCCGCGCCCCCCGGATGGCGAGGTGCTTGGTCACGAGGACCCAATCGATGCGGCGGCCGTCCGCGATGCCGCGGAACCCGTGGAAGGTGCCGTCGCGACGTTGGAAGGTGCCGTCGCGACCTATCCAGGGGTGGGTGGCGCGGAACGTGTCGATGAGTCGACTGGTATTGGGGAGCAGGGCCTTGTACGGCGCGCTGCCCTCCTTGGCGTTGAAGTCGCCGGTGACGATGACGGGCTCGTCTTCTGGGAAGGCCGCAATGCGCTGGTGGAGGAGGAGGCCGGACTCGGTGCGCGCCTTTTTTCCGCGGTGGTCGAAGTGGGTGTTGACGAATCGCAGGGTGCGTCGGCTGCGCAGGTCTTTGAACCGCAGCCAGGTGGCGATACGGGGAAGCGCGGCGTCCCAGCCGCGGCTCCCTTCGATCTCGGGTGTGGGGCTCAGCCAGAACGTCCTGAACTCGAGTGCTTCAACGCGGCTCTTCCTGATGAAGATCGTGCATTGCTCGCCGCCGCCCTTGGATTGACGCCCGCGGCCGATGGCGTGGTAGCCGGGCAATCGCTCGGAGAGCCATGCGCGCTGTCGCGGCAAGGTCTCCTGGGTGCCCAGGATGTCCGGGTCGAAGCGTCGTATCGTCGCCAGCACCAGCTCGCGACGACGAGGCCACGCGTTGTCTCCGTCGCGAGCCGTGCCGTAGCGGATGTTGAAGCTCATGACGCGCAGGTGGCGCGCGTCCGCCGCGGCGTGCTTCTTGAGCAGGGCGTCGAGCTCCTTGAAGTCCTTGCCTGCTGTCCCGTGAAGACCAGCAGGGGTCGGGTGCACCCGTGGCCCCTGGTGTACCCAAAGGACCTTGCCGAACTCGTCCACCAAGAAGCTCACGCTGGTGAAGCGCTTCAGGTTGCCGCGCTTCATCAGCTGCTTGAGTACGGCCCACTTGGAGTCTCGAGCCAGGACCGCGTCCACCCCCAGGTCGTCCAGGAAACCGCGCAGGGCCTTGTTCGACATCCCCGCTGCGGGGCCCGTCTTCGGGTGGAAGACGGCGACGAGTGTCACGCGGCTCTTCTGTCGCTTCACCAGGTCCGACAACGCCGGCAGGCTGGCTCGGCAGTGGCCGCACCCCGTGGTCCACCACCTGTACAGCGTCAGACCGCGGGCGCCGATGCCTGGGGGGCGTTCTCCCACCCACGTCAGCGGCGCTGAAGGCTCGAAAGGCACGAAGGGCCTGCCGACGAGCGGGTTCTCCTGAGCCGCGACGTGGGCCGCGAGCAAGATCGTGACGGCGATCCGGAGCATCAACCTCCGCGGCGGCCACGCTCACTCGTGGTCGTGCCGGAACCACGCGGCGTTCTCGATGACCTTGTGGACGGAGGTACGGGTACGTCGACGCCTTCCAGGCGCTCGCCCATCAGGTGCTCCACGAAGTACTCCCACGTGCGCCGCGTGAAGTACCCACCGGCGCGTCCAAATCCGTGGCCTGCACCCGGGATGATCAGCATGTCAAAGCGCTTGTTTGCCTTGATGAGCGCATCGACCAGCCGCATGGTGTTCGCCGGGTGGACGTTGCTGTCCACCTCGCCGTGGACGAGGAGGAGGCGTCCCTTCAGATTGCCCGCGATCTCGGCGTTGGTCGGGACGTGGATCTCAAACTTGGTCTTGGGCTTGCTGTCCTTCTTGGCGTCACCTTGCTTCTTGGCGTCACCTTGCTTCTTGGCGTCGCCTTCCTTCTTGGCGTCACCTTCCTTCTTTGTGCCACCTTCCTTCTTTGCGTCGGTGGCCTTGGCGTCCTTATTGGAGTAACCATCCTTC
>JABSRK010000306.1 GCA_013213915.1 Planctomycetota bacterium | reverse complement strand
ACGGGGAGAAGAACTCCAAGACCAAGCCGGCGGCGAAGAGGTCGAGCGACAAGAAGCCACGCACTCCGAACGCGTCACCGCTGGAGATCAAGAAGGCGCTCGACAAGAACGACACAGCGCTCGCACAACGGTTCTTCCGACGCCTCTGGCGTGCCTTCCCGGCCGGAGAGAACCGGCCGTTCTACGGGTTCTCCCCCACGGTGATCGGCGGCGGCGCCCGGTCGTGGATCTGGCCAAAGGACAAGGAAGCCGAGGCCAAGCCCAAGAAGCCCGCGGAGCGCGCCCGGGGCGGCTTCCCGGCGAAGATCCTCGACCGCAAGATCGACGACAGGCGAGAGAATCCGACGCCCGAGGACCCCGATGAGCCGGAGAAACCGAAGCGGCGGACACTACACGAGGTGCTCGTCGATCATGGTTTCGGCGAGGACGAGATGCGCCGCAACCTCCGAACCCTCGCCCCGGGCACGCTGCAGAACTCGTCATCCCTTCTCACCGAGCTCGTCGACAAGGACGTGGAGCGCAAGGGCCTGGACGAAGCCATCGCCGCGCTGCTCCGCAAGGACCGGGACGGCGAGGCGGGCAAGGTCGAGTACGCCATGCTGTTCGCGCTGCTCGAGAAATCGGCGAAGGACAAGAAGCCGGGGCTGGGAGCGACGCTGAAGTCATTGATGGGCAACGTAAACGCCAAGGACACCGGCCAGCTCCGTCGCATGGCACGTCTCTACGCCAGGCTGGGCGACATCGACAAGGCCTCGATCCTCTGGCGCTGGTGCGCCAACGCTTCCGGAGCGAGTTGGCGCTCCATCGACCACGCACTGCTGAACGAGGTCATCGCAGAGTTGAAGGGCGAACAACGGGACCGCGTCGTCGAAGCGATCCTGGAAGGTGGGCGCCCGGACGAGGGCGACATCTGGAACCTGGACTGGTTCTACAACACCGTGTTGCAGACCTGGATGCGCATCGGCGGCCCCGACCTGGCGGCGGCGAAGGGGCAGCCGTTCCTCGAACAGCTCGCCGATCTGTCGCAGGCACCATGCCGCCAGGCCTGTAAGACCGCGGCCCACCTGCTCGCACGCACAGGCCAGATTGAGAAAGCGACGAAGTGTCTCGAGATCGCCTACTGCAAGCTCGGGACGCCCCCCGCCGCTCGCGAAGCCGCCTATATGTTCCTGCGCTCCCAGTGGGAGGGTTTCGGCTACGGCAACTACCACGACTTCATCCGCATGTTCCCCAAGCACACGGATGGCTGGAAGGACGCGGGCAAGTGGTTCGCCGTGGCGGCTGATCGGATCCAGGACTGGATCGACGCGGAGCGCATGGACGAGTCCCTCGGGATGCAAGCGCTGGCGGTCCTGGCGGTCCGGCTGCATGAGTCGGGCCAGCAGCACCAGGGCGCTGAAGTGCTCGCCAAGGTCGAGACGCTCGCCGGAGACGACGCCGAAAAGCTCCTCTGGTTCGCAGACGTCGCGCGCCGCCTGGGCGCGCACGCGGTGGCTGATGGCATCGAACGCGCCCTCCTCGACGAACAGCGCCTCCACCCGGAGCGCGTCCCCGACGTGGTCGACCGGGTCCTGGAGACCGAAGGCGCAGGCGCAGCGCTCGAGGTGGGAGAAGCCGCCGCGGCGGGGACGTTGCACCCGAAACTCCTCGACATTCTCGTGGGCGCCTCGGACAACGTGGGAGACGGAGCGCGGGCCGCGTATTGGAGGGCAATAAAGCTGCTTGGCGCTGGCGCGGAAGTCGCCCTCAAGCGCGGCGGCAAGTAGGGTATTCTGGGACAGCGGGGCAGACCCCGCACCTCCCCGAGAAACCCATGCGCCTCATCCTCCTGATCCTGCTCGTTCCCTTCGTGGCGGCCCCTGCGCAGGTCACGCTGAGTGAGTTGTGCGCGTTCAACAACACGACGGCGCAGGACATCGACGGCGAGTCGTCCGACTGGATCGAGTTGCACAACACCTCGGCCGCGATCATCAATATCGGTGGGTATTTCCTCACCGACGATCCCAGCGACCTCACGAAGTGGCAGTTCCCGAACCCTACATTGGTGGCCGGCAACGGACACATCCTCGTGTTCGCGTCGGGCAAGGCCGACGTGCTGACGGGGTCCCAGTTGCATACGAACTTCCAGCTCTCGGCCAGCGGTGAATATCTCGCGGTCGTGAGCTCGAACGGGTCGATGATCCTGGACGAGATCCTGCCCATCTTTCCGCAGCAGTACGCGGACGTATCGTTCGGGCGTACGTCGGGGACAGGTCCCTGGGTTCACTTCACGAACCCGACGCCCGGCGCGGCGAACGCCGCGGCCGGGAACTCCTACGTTCGCAGCATCACCTGGGCGCCCGCGCTCCCGGGCGACAACGACGCGATCACGGTCACGGCCCGGGTCGCCGCGCCGACTTCAGTGATGATCGCGTCCGTGCTCCTCCGCTACCGGGTCAACTTCGGCGGCGAAACCGCGATCGGGATGACGCTCTCCCTGGGGCAGTGGTCCGCGACGATCCCCGCCAGCGTGTCCGGGTCCGGCGACATGGTGCGATGGCGCGTCCAGGCGACCGACTCGACCGGCGCGGTGGCGGTCGGCCCGCTCTATGCCGACCCCAACAACTCACCACAATACGAGGGGATCATGATCCCCGACCCGTCGGTGAACACGCCGCTCAAGACCCTCTACTGGTTCATGCAGAACACCGGCGCCGCCAACAACACGAGCGGCGCGCGAGCGTCGGCCTGGTACTCGGGAGTCCTCTACGACAACGTGCTCGCCCGCGCCCGCGGGAATTCGTCCCTCGGATGGCCGAAGAAGAGCCACAAGATCGACTTCAACTCCGGCTACCACATGCAGGACACAGACCTCGGCGGCGGCGTCGAGGAGATCAACCTGAACAGTACCTGGGGCGACAAATCGTTCATTCGACAGGTGCTGGCGGGCGAACTGTACGAAGCCGCCGGCGCCCCCGGCAGCCGCAGCTTCCCCATGCGGGTCCAGCGCAACAGCTCCTTCTACAGCGTGGTCAACCTGGTGGAGCAACCCGACGAGCGCCTGCTGGAACGCACCGGGCTTCACCGTCGCGGCGCGCTCTACAAGATGTTCAACACGTGCACGTCGTCGGGAAACGGCGTCGAGAAGAAGACGCGCCGGTGGGAACCCAACTTCGACCTGGCGACGATGATCACCAACATTATCCAGCCGTCAGGTCCGGCCCTGAACAACTGGATCTTCGACAACGTGGACGTACCCGCGGTCATCTCCTACCTCGTCGCCACGTGCGTCATGCACGACAACGACCACGTCGCCAAGAACTACTACGTCTACCGAGACACCGAGGGTGACGGTGAGTGGCAGTTCCTCCCCTGGGACAAGGATCTCACGTGGGGCCGCAACTACACGCTCAGCGGCGGTGTCCTCAACGACACCATCTGGGCCGCCATCGATCCGTACAGCCACCCCCTGTTCGGGGATCAGCAGCACCCGAAGGTGGACGGCCCCTGGAACCGGTTCATCGATGCGTGCCTCCGCGTCCCACGCTTCCGAGAGATGTACCTGCGCCGGCTACGCTCGTTCATGGACGAGATGCTGCAGGCTCCCGGCACACCGAACGCCCAACTTGCCCTGGAAGCTCGCATCGCGGCGCTCCAAGGCGTCATGGGCGGCGACTGCGCCCTCGATCAGGCGGCGTGGGGCGTACCGAGTTATTGGAGCAGTTCCCTGACGTTCATCAACGCCTCGAACCAGATCTCGAGCGCTTACCTGAACGCGCGGCGGAACCACCTCTACAACACCCACGGCATGGCCGGGACCGGCCTGATCCCCGACCCCACCGTCGGGGCGCCGATCCAGATCGTCGAGACCGATCCGTCGACAGCGAACCCGGACGAGGCGTACATCCACCTCCGCAACTGCGGCTCCCAGTCGGTCGACGTGTCCGATTGGTACCTCACGGGCGGTGTCAGCTTCATCTTCCCCAAGGGGACCGTGGTCCTCGCCGGCGATTCGGTCTTCGTCGTCGAAGACGTCCCCGGGTTCCGCGCACGGACCTCCGGTCCGGGTGGCGGCCAATCTCTCCTTGTCGCCGGGAAGTGGTCCGGCGCGCTGGCGCCGACAGATTCCGTGCTGCTGTTCGACGCGGGCAACCAGCTCATCACCAACACGGGCGACTTCTCGTTCCAGGTCGGGACCACGGGCGGCGGCGACGCCACCGTGGCCATGAGCGGCGCCTCCCCGTTCTCGCCCTTCTGGATCCCAGTGTCCTTCGACACGACCAACACCATCGGCTGCGGCCCCGTCATCGGGCTCCAGGCAGACGCCCTGTTCATCCTGACCCTGCCCGCGAACTCGGCGCCGTTCAACGGGACGACGGACTTCGCCGGCTCCTACCTCTTCTCTGTCCCGCCGGGCTCTTTGCTGCCGGGCACGTCCGTCGACGCGCGCGCGGTCGTCCTCAATCCCATGACGGGCACCTGGATGCTCTCGGCCATCGAGCGCGTCAACTTCTGAGCAGCCGCGGGATCAGCAACGACGGTCTGACAATCGACCTGGCGGGCGCCACCCACATGGACATCCAGGGGGTCGCCAATCTGAACACAAGGGAAGTCGACGCCCC